>CBZS010000806.1 GCA_000613065.1 Richelia intracellularis
CACTCCCCGTTTTACAAAAAGAGTCGCACCCAATTCATTTATTAACGTTCGCTTCTTTGAAACAGATTTCCAATTTCAGGGAGTAGTGGTGCTGTATTATACAGTTTGTTTCTGCTCCCTCTCGTAAATATTATCTTCTTTGCTAACTAACCTGCGGAATCTCGGGTATAAGGCTTAAAAAGTTTGCACGCGCAAAGTTTGGAACCAGAAAAAACATTCAGAATCAGGCTAAAACCCCATCCCAAGCCCCTATTTTCCTTACTTAATTAGGAATTTTGGCATTACTGAACCGTTGTTCTAGACATGGGAAAAATTTGGTATAACTTTAAAGTTCTACAAAGTTCAACCCTTACGATAATACTTGAGAAAATCCAATTGGTTGCCTCGATAATGATCTTGGTTAGACCTAAAATTAGAAAACACCTAGCTGGGTTTTAGTGAACTTCAAAATTAGGAGTGCATGTGTGCCACACTCTGGTAAATATTTGCTGATTGGCTCGACAGAAGCCTATAGCGGTAAATCTGCTACCGTATTAGGTCTATCTTATCTACTACAGGAGAAACAACTGGATATAGGCTATGGCAAACCCCTAGGAACTTGCTTAAATGCCACCAATGATATGATAGATGAAGATGTTGAATTCATTACCAACTCTCTAAAGCTACCCGAAGAAAGGATTGCACCAACTGTAATTACTTTAGATGAAGCCAGCGTAGAAAAACGCTTGAGAGGTGAAGACAAGACAAACTATCAACAGGCTCTAGCACAAAAATATTTAGAAAATTCATTGGGTAAGTTAGTGCTATTGGAGGGTCCTGGCAACTTAACAGAAGGTGGTTTGTTTGACCTCTCTTTGTTACAGGTATCTCAGGTAATTAATGCGACAGTAATATTACTGGCACGCTACCATTCTTTAGCTGCCATTGAACCACTTCTAGCCGCTAAACAACTATTGGGAGAACGGTTAATTGGTGTAGTAATTAATGATGTGCCAGAAAAAGAGTTATCTCTTGTAGAGAGTACAATACGCCCATTTTTGGAAAAACAAAGTGTTCCCTTACTGGGAGTATTGCCACAAAGTGACTTACTACGTAGTGTGAGTGTCAGAGAGTTAGTCCAGCAACTTCATGCAGATGTTTTGTGTTGTCATGAAAGGTTGGATTTAATGGTAGAAAGTTTGGCGATTGGAGCAATGAACGTCAATTCGGCGGTGAAGTATTTTCGTAAACGTCGGAATATGGCGGTGGTTACAGGAGGCGATCGCGTGGAAATTCAACAAGCGGCGTTAGAAACATCTACCCAATGTCTAATTCTGACCGGAAAATTACCACCTCCCCAGTTCATTCTCAGTCGTGCAGAGGAATTAGAAATTCCTATTTTGTCTGTAGATTTAGATACTTTAACAACTGTGGAAATTGTGGATCATACCTTTGGCCAAGTTAAGGTTCATGAGCCAGTTAAGGTCAAGTACATTCGCCATGTTATGGCTGAAAATTTTGATGTTGAACGATTAATACAACTCCTGGGCTTTAGTCCAGCATCAACTTTGTTTTAAATCCTAGCCATTTGCATTACCACTACATTGGAATTACCTGATGAAAGATGGTAATTCAGGACACGCTATAGGTGTGTCCTGATCCATTGCAAATAAACCGAGCGCAGCTACTAATAATTTGCTAATTCCTAAGTATTTATTTTCAATATGTATTAAATACAACTATAAATACATTGATTTTCATTATTAAGAAAGTAAAAAAGAAATTGTTCTTAGCGCATAACTATCTTTTTACCTGCCCTGAGTCTGCTAAAATGTCTTGGTTGTTCATATGATTTCAACCATCTTTGAACCAGTCACTAGACCTCATTAACAATATTGATACCCTAGCCCAAGAACTGGCGACGATCCAGCAAACAGGTTCTAAGCGAATCGCCATGCTGGGTTCCCGTCATGTTCCCATCACTCACCAGAACCTAATTGAGATGATGACCTATGCCTTAGTGTTACTAGGAAATCGTATCATCACTTCAGGTGCCACTGGTACTAACTCTGCTGCCATAAGAGGTGCAATGCGCGGCGATCCAAATATGCTGACAGTAATTTTACCCCAAAGCCTGGAACGCCAACCCAATGAATCTCGCCAGCAGCTAGAACAAGTAATGCATTTAGTAGAAAATCCCAGCAACGATAATCTGTCATTAGCAGAAGCTAGTTACATATGTAACAAGGAAATTGTCTCTCGTTGCCAACAACTAATTTGCTTTGCTTTTCACGATAGCCGCACCCTGCTGCAAACTTGTCATGATGCAGAAGAACAGAGGAAAGTGGTTACCTTATTCTATTTTGACTAAAATCAGGTCACAGTGAAGGAAGTGGGAATAAGTAAGAAAGCAACGCAGTAGACGCTAAGTCACTGCGATATACGAGTAAGGCTCGTATATCGCAGGTTAGGAATTTCCTGCGATACAGCAACAGCGAACATAAATAAGGCTTTTATGTTTGAAAAATATTCGTACTCTTCCCCAAATACCACCATCACTTATGATAAGATTTGTGTCCTTATCTTTTTAGGTCAACCAATTTAATGTTTTGCTTTATCGATAATTACTAAATTATTTAGTAATTTCAATATTTGTTGGCAAGTAATTGTGGAAATTTCACTCCTTGATCTTTTTATTGCTCCATGTCATTGTCTGTATCTGTAATTCTTATTTACTCTATTGTTGCTGCTGCCGTACTCATTTATGTACCTTTTTTGGTGGTAGGATATGCCCGTGCTCGTGTAGGGTATGATATTTCAGCACCTCGTGCCATGTTTGATAAATTACCAGCTTATGCTCAAAGAGCAACTTGGGCACATGAAAACTCTTTAGAAGTTTTTATGATTTTTGCCGCAGCTGCTTTGACGGCGCATGTGACAGGAGTAGATTCATCTTTGGCAATGATAGCTGCACCCACTTTTGTAATAGCTCGTTTGTTCTACTCAGTTTTTTATATTTTGAATGTACCAATACTGCGTTCTTTGATGTTCGTAATTGGTTCTTTAGGGACGGCAACTTTATTTGTCTTGAGTATAATGAGAATTACTCATTAACAATAGAAATACGAGTATCACCCGCGCTAATTTTTCAGGTTCATTTTGCCGCGTCCCAAAGCTTGCTGGGAAAAAATCGTTGAATTGTTGAATAGTGTTGGTAAATCAACATAAAAAACACTATTAATCCTAACTCACACCTCAAGTTCAGAATTTACTATGGCTTCAACCTATTCATTTGACGTTGTCAGTGATTTTGATAGACAGGAATTGGTAAATGCTATTGACCAAACTGTCAGAGATGTCAAAAGTCGCTATGACCTCAAAGATACTAAAAGCACTGTAGAATTGGGGGAACAAACTATCATTATTAACACTGATAGTGAGTTTACCCTGGATGCTGTGCAAAAATTACTACGAGAAAAAGCAGCAAAACGAAATTTATCTCAAAAGATTTTTGAAGTAGGAAAAATAGAGTCAGCTAGTGGGAATCGGGTGCGTCAAGAAATCACCTTGAAGAAAGGTATTAGTCAAGATATTGCAAAAAAGATTTCTAAGTTGATTCGTGACGATTTCAAGAAGGTGCAAGCTTCTATTCAGGGTGATGCAGTACGTGTAAGTGCAAAGAATAAGGATGAACTGCAAACAGTAATCCACCGTTTGAAACAAGAAGAATTACCCATCGATCTACAATTTACCAACTACCGATAAGTAAAAGGGACAAGGGGGAAAGGTATTAATCCTACCCCTGTAGAATTGACTGCTTTGTCGTAATCGTAACTAGTACTTAACGATTAGCAATAGTCTTTTTAAAGGCTGGACTATCTCTAATTTCCTGGATATATTTCAATACATTGGGGTAAATGCTCAAATCAAGATTGAGCATCATGGGGATATAGTTAAGATAGGAATCAACGGCAATATCAGCTGCAAAAAAGCGATAGCCCAAGAAAAAAGATTGTTGACTAAAAATATCATCTAATGCCTTCATCTATCTAGTCATCTCCCGCTCCCGGTTTGCTTCTACAAATACTCCTGGACCTAAGGTTTCGTTAGCAAATAATCCCTATTGTCCTGACAAAGTACGTTCTTCTAGGGAGAACGTACCACCGTATTTATCTGCCAAATAGAGTAAAATAGCTCCAGATTCGCAGATTTTTAGCTCATCATCTACAATTGCTGGAACTTTTCATATGGGATTTATCGCCAAAAAAGATGGTTTGCGATGATCTCTAGCTTGCATATCTAATTGGATATATTGATAGTAAACACTTAACTATTCTACATACCATTGAATAATTGATGCTCGGCTGCGAGCACCACCATAAAGTTTCAACATACAAGCTGTATTTTGGCTGTTAAAGTATCTTGTGAGTGTTAGGGTGTTGTTTTATATTATCATCCTTGGTTACGATTCTAGAAGCGTTTAGGAGTCGCTTGCGTTCAGTAGAATAGTTCAATTCGGTGTATGTTGTTCCTAGCGGAATAAGCTGTTTTGCAGATTCCTTACGTTTATAGGTACGGGCAGTTGCGATCGCTCTTTGTTGAAAGTCTTCACTCAAATGAGCATTATCGGGAAATTCTTGAAATATTTTTTGGGTATTTTGACTGACAGCATTACCTATGGTGGTAGCATGAGCCAACTTGTAGGAAGTGGGTATACCTTTCAAAATTGCTTCTAAAGCGGCAGATGGGATTGGTTCTACTACCTCTAGTTGGTGAACTTCCCCATCTTTTTTAATAAAACAAGTTGCCACACCAATGACAAGGTAATCATCAGCAGTTAAATCGGCAGTTTCATCAGAAAAAATTGCTGTGGTCATAAGATTTTGGATTTTGGAGTG
>CBZS010000807.1 GCA_000613065.1 Richelia intracellularis
AAAGCAAAAGGACCAGGGGAGTGCATGGTACTCCATACTCTAATCCCTAATGGTTCGGGATCTCCAAAGGTGTTAAGCTTGGTTTGAATCAGCCAAAATTTATCCCATTCTGGTGCAATTAAGTACTGTAAAATACCGTATATTCCCGTAAGAAATACAGCCCACGTAAACACATTTTGAATATTGCGTCGATATTGGAGATAGTTACGCCAATTGACGAAAAGATGAAAGCCGAACAAAATTGGCGTAATCCAATCTAAGGTAGTACGGATAACTAAAACCTTATCAAAATAAATTAGCCCTACCATGGACCCGTAACAGACGCTAAAAATAGCCATTACAAAGGGAAAAGCACCAATACGGTAGGACTTAGGCAAGTACTTAATAAAGCTGATGCCAGAAATTAAAGTAACTAAAAAGGG
>CBZS010000808.1 GCA_000613065.1 Richelia intracellularis
CGAATTGGGCAATCGTTATCCGAATCCTATCCCTAGGAAAATCATAGAATACATAGAATATACTAAAATGCTGAAGTTAGGTTACCGGAATTATCTAAAAATATATAAAGATAATTTACCCACCCTGAATTAGAATATACTTCCTATAGTTAGATATAAACCGTAAATTCTCTAGATTTGCAACCAAGAGAAAATAGTTATCTTCCGCATTACTACTGAAGCTGTTCGCCAAAAAAATTCATATCGTATGATGCTTAAAACTGATTACTCAAGACAGTCCTCGCCAGTAATCATGTTTCTTGAAGCACAATTTACAAGATTTACTGGTAATAAAAGTTGATATTTGAAGATTGAAAGGGTATAAACAAGAGGCCTATCAGGTCGTGTGACCTGAAGATTAAAGAAGTATAGTATCAACTATTAATTAGGCTGACTCTTGGTTAATGTCAAGGATTGTTAGACCCCTCATAAAATGAGTCAATAAAGATTAAAAGCCGATGGGACAAGAGTTACAAAGGAATATAGCTAGATTGAGTATTTGTAGCTGTGAAAATATATAAATGAGAAATATTATGATAGTTTTTGATTCTGCTTTAAGTATAAAAATTTAATTTTTTTTATTGATTTAATTGTGGCTTTATCTGTTTATTTAACTGTAAGTAACTACACGAGGAATGCAGTTTAATCACCACATTCCTCCCAAAAACAAATTTAACCGGCTAAACTTTCTATAGTTAGGGGTACCATATCGCCCGTCTTTGTTAGTCCTAGAAGCATTGGTTGTTGTGGTTGAATGATTTGACCTGTGAGTACACAACGTTCTTCTTGTTGGGCAGTTGCTGTGATACTAGCTCTAATATCATTTTTGGAAAATCGCGGTTTCCACTCTCCTGACTTTTGTTGTACATAATTCCACAGAATATCCCGGATCAGGGCTTGATATCCCTGATTGCCAGATAGCTCTTTGAGCTTATCTTTAAGTTCCTTCTCTAAGCGAATGCTAGTAACTTCCATGTCAGTGGTGGGGGTACGTGCGATGGTATGCATGATTTTTTTCTCCTAAAAATATGGACAGGATAGTAATACAAGTGTAGTATGTTTATAGAAATCTTCAACAGGTGAAATTTTCAGTGACATCCTCTTATCCCATATCCACTTCTGCGCGTGCTACCAACTATGAACAAAGTTGGGAATTAGCCATTGCGGGAGTGGAGTATTTATTTGTGGATATTTCTAGCGATGATGGCAAGTTGCGAGGGGATAGAGGCAATGCTGGCAATATTAATGAAAATATTCAATTTAATTTGTTTGATGCAGCATCAAGAATAAAACAGTCAATAAGCGGGAGGTACAGACTCAAAAATCCTGTACCAATATAGAAACAGAAATTTTGTAGTTATTTTTCTCCCCCGCTTCTACTCAGTAGGAAGTGGGGGTTTTGAATGATTTCACTAGCAAGCGGGAGTTTTTTGATGAGGAGTCAAACAGCGAACGGCAAAATTCCAATTTTAGAAAAATCTGTGGTGGTGTTTTCTCAAAATTATTTGCCACTTTGTAAAGTCAACATTAAGGAAGCGGTAGTTTTGTTAGTTACAGATAAAGCTGAACCACTGAATATTGGCACAGGAGATGAGTGGCAAGTTACCGTTGCTTCCCCCAGCTTGGTGCTGTTAGTACCCAAACATATTCCCTTAAAAGTGAGTTCTGGCGAACCGGTATGGAAGCTGCCTCCCGTTAATCGTCGGGAAGTCTTGAGAGGAGATCGTCACAGTTTTCAATATTGCGGAAGCAAAAAGCATCTCACCTTAGACCACCTCATTCCCCGTTCGAGAGGGGGACAACATACCTGGGAAAACGTGGTTATAGCTTGTGAACGATGTAACTCTCGTAAAGGGAGCCGAACTCCCAAGGAAGCTGGTATGCCACTAAATCGTCAGCCTAAGGCACCAGTTCATCTTCCAATCGCATTTGCAGATAAGTTTTGGACGAATGTGCAAGCCAACCTGGAGTAACAGGAGAGCATGAGGAATGCTGAAATTAACTTACACAGAAAATAGC
>CBZS010000809.1 GCA_000613065.1 Richelia intracellularis
ACTATTAACAATTAAGTAAGCTACATCTAATAAGTTACGAGTTTCAGCCCAAAGTTGTAATTTACCTGCCATCTCTGCTTGGGGCAAGTGAATAGTTTCTCCAGGGTTAAGGGTAAATAAACATTTACTTAAAGGTAGATTATTAAAATTCTGTTGCCAAGATTGAATAATTGAGAGTGCAGTATCTAGCCTTAGGTGCTGACGACAAATACCTGCACTTTGCCATACAAGGAGTGGTAAATCGTGTCGTATAGCTTGTATTTTTTCCTGTTGTTTTTGCCATTGGTGCTCAGAAAATTCCAACTCCCTGGTTCTGGTTGTAGCGGTATCAGATTTAGGTATTTTTTTGAAGTTGAGGTGGGCCATTTGTGCCCCAAATACGATACATTCTAGGAGAGAATTGCTGGCAAGCCGATTGGCTCCATGGACTCCTGTACTAGCTGTTTCTCCTACGGCATATAAACCGGGAATATTGGTTTGGTTTTCTAAATCTGTAGCAATTCCTCCCATCCAATAATGAGCCGCAGGTGCAACGGGAATTGGTTCAGAAAAGACATCAATACCCCAATGTTTACAGACTCTAACAATATTAGGAAAACGGTGACGAATCTTTTCTGGTGGGATGGAACGCATATCTAACCAAACATGGGCGGTGGCTGGTTCGATGGATGTATGTTGGAGGTGACTGAAAATCGCTCGACTTACCACATCTCTGGGAGCTAGTTCCCCATCCTTATGGTAATCAAAGGCAAAACGTCTTCCTTTATCATCAACTAAGTGCGCTCCTTCACCCCGTACAGCCTCACTAATTAAAAACGCGATCGCTACCTGGTTTCGTTAACGCTGTGGGTGAAACTGGATAAATTCCAAGTCTTTGAGCAATGCTCCTGCACGCCATGCTAGGGCAACTCCATCTCCAGTACTTACAGCTGGATTGGTCGTTTGGGCAAATACTTGTCCCCCTCCTCCTGTGGCTAAAATAACAGCGTCTGCTTGAGCCCAGTGAATTCGGTTTTGATAAAATAAGCTAACTCCCTGGCAATGTTTGGTTTGAGGAGACAACCACAAATCTAAAGCTAAAGCCTTTTGAATTATTTGAATATTCTGACGTTGTAAAACTTGAGCGGTAAGAGTTGTAATTACTTCCCTTCCTGTGGTGTCAGCTGCATGGAGAACCCGATGACGGGAGTGAGCAGCTTCTAGGGTAAGTGCTAAATTACCTTGATTTCGGTCAAAAGCTACTCCCAAATTAACTAGAGATTCAATACAGCTAGGGGCATGTTGAGCCAGAAATTCAACGGCATTGCGATCGCATAAACCAGCACCTGCTTTTAGGGTATCTTCAACATGTAAACTAGGAGAATCTTCAGGAGCGATCGCAGCTGCTATACCACCCTGCGCCCAATCACTCGCTGATAAGGACATGGTTTCTTTGGTAATTAAGCCAACTTTTAGGTGATTAGGGATGCGTAGAGCTGTATATAGACCAGCTGCACCAGCACCAACTACAAGAACATCGAATTGTTGAGGAATATCTGTTTCAGGCAAGGTAGGGAAAAGATGAAAAGTTAAGGTATAGGGATTAGGAATAAGAGAAGCGGCGTTGCTAAATCAGGGGATGAATTAGCGTTTGAAACCATTGATAAATCGTGAAAATTTAGTAAAATCATCCCCTGATTCAGCAACGCCAGAGAAGCAAGGGGAGAAAACACTTTTTCTTACTATTAATCTGGCATATTTTGCTTCTATCCCATTAAAGTTGTTGACTTCCTATTTAAATTAAAAAGTAATTAGCTAGGCAAACTTAAATATTAAGACTTAGACTTACCCTGAATTCGGCTTCCCTCTCCTAACCTGGGGGAGCAAATCCTTGTCTAGAGTGGGGGGAGCAAATCCTTGTCTAGA
>CBZS010000810.1 GCA_000613065.1 Richelia intracellularis
TGGCTCAATTGGTGTAGAAGATTAAGTAAGGACTATGAAAGGCTACCTGAAATTTCTGAGACTTTAATTTATATTGCAATGATACGTATCATGGTCAGGCTACTTGCATGATTTGTAACTCACTTGGACTTTTAAAACATCCTCTTAGACGAGACGGTGCCGTGGTCAGAATTTCGTCCGATTTTAGAACAAGTGCATGACAAACCCAGAAAAAATAATGCTGGGCGAAAGCCATAGATGCAAGAGTCATGTTCAAAATGCTTATGCTGCAACAACTGTACAACATCAGTGAT
>CBZS010000811.1 GCA_000613065.1 Richelia intracellularis
ACCAAGCTTCCCCATGGCGTAATAATTTATTAATTTCTTCTTCTCCAACGAAGTAATGTTTATCATCATCTAGTACTGGTATAAGTACATAGAGATGCCTGAGAAGTTGGGAAAGGGTAATGTTATTTTCTAAGTGAACTGTGTAA
>CBZS010000812.1 GCA_000613065.1 Richelia intracellularis
GGATTGCGCTTAATACCAGTTATTTTTTCAATGGCATCACTCCCTTCTGCAATACTTGTAGCTGGATATTTCTCAAAATATTCTTTCAAAATATCACTATACTGATTTAATTCACTTGGCTGTCCTTTGTGGTGTATTTTTTTAGTTCTTTTACTCCTCCTGATTGATATTGTTTAATGTAAACTATTAATTAATATTGTTTTTTCAATCTTACACAAGATACAAATATATTTATGTTTTATACCCTGATTTTTGAGATACATAACTTCCATCTTTTTCTGTACTAATGAATGAAGATAATGATAGCATTCATAATGCAGTTTATCAATGTATTCTTGCCTAAAATCTATTTTTAACATCAGACTTTACCTGGTTTCTCAAGTAATATTGTTTATTCATTTATAATACTTGTTATTACCGCTATAGAAAAGTCTATCTTTTAGCCGTTCTTAGTATGAACACAGAATTTGTCCTGGCTGTAAATCAAGATTTTTCTCCATATTCACACGGTTTGTTTGCTGGTAAATTAGTTCAAGTAGTGAGGCAGCTACCAACACATACAGCACTACTTGATTTCTTTAGGATATGATTGATAGTTTTAGATAGCTTAAACCTATGACTGCTAATCTTTCCCAGCATAACCTTTACATTATCTTTATTCAGACAGAACCAAGGTTTACGGGTGATGTTTTGCCATAATAAACCTCATCCATAATCAAAATCTGAGTTTGTCAGGGAATGTACTCCTCTTTTTTATCGCGCAAGTTCTCTAAAAGAGGACTAGATAGCTGTTCTACTCAAAATACGGATTTCAAATTCAACGCGCTTTATGCGGTAAAAATAGGAATCAAAGCCCGATGTCAGTCTCCACTAATAGGAAGAATCCATGAGTGGAGATATTCTAAAATAGATAAATAAGTGTTAAGCATTTGCTTCGCAATGAAGATGGTGTAGTAAAAGAGCCAAAAAACCATGTCAGTTGAAACTCTGGAAAAGCGTTCTACTTCTCGCAAACTCGCTCCTAGATATCGCGTTTTGCTTCATAACGATGATTTCCATTCCATGGAGTATGTGGTGGGAACTTTGTTGACTACTGTACCCAGCCTAACTCAACCCCAGGCTGTTAGTATTATGATGGAAGCACACACCAATAGTATTGCTTTAGTGATTTCCTGTGCTCAGGAACACGCAGAATTTTACTGTGAAACCTTGAAAAATCACGGTTTAACCAGCACGATTGAACCAGAAGAATAGAATATGCTTCTGGTTCAATCGTGCATAATCGGCGTTGCTGAATCAGGGGATGATTTCACTAAATTTTCAACGATTTATCAATGGTTTCAAACCCTAATTCATCCCGCACTTATGCAACGCCGATTAAGCATTAATTTCATCGAGCTGTCTAAAGATTGACAGTCAATAGAAGAAAAGGAAACGGTCAACATTTGTTAGGCGTAAATAGTTTTGCATACTAGTGGGGCTAGCAATTAGGCTCCGCTAGCTGCTATGGCTTATATTTTCACATATTCTCCGATTTCCCGTACAATCTACTGGCATTGCATGTCAACTTGGTATGAAGATAAATGTTTCTCGTTTAGCTACCAGCCCCATATTTGTGAGGCTAGGATGCTTTATTCTAGCTTTATTGTTTGTGTGGCTACCTTTGGCGCTTCCAATTTACTTATTTGTCAGTAATGATAATTTAGCTAGTATCCTAGCAATGGCACTGCTGTATGTAGAGTTTATCTTCTTATTGAGATTGTGGGGAAAAAAGATTTACAAGCTAACCAATGTTTTTCCATATTATGGCTTAGAGTTAAGTCGGAAAAATCTGGTAGAACTTATTCAAGGTTTAGCTATTGGCTTAATTAGCATTCTGGTTTTATTTACTGTACAAGGAATCTTTGGTTGGTTGTTTTTTGTACCGGCAAATGAATCAATAGTTGGTTTAGTTCTGGAAGGTTTGCTTGTCAGTTTGGCAGTGGGTTCTGCGGAAGAACTAGTATTTCGAGGCTGGTTACTGGATGAACTACAACGAAATTACTTACCACACAAGGCATTTTGGGCTAGTGCAATAGTTTTTGCTATTTTACACTTTATTCGCCCTCTGGAAGCTATCCTCAATACTTGGACACAATTTTTGGGTTTAGTTGTGTTGGGTGTGACTTTAGTGTGGGCAAAGCATTTGGGTGGTGGTAGATTGGGTACTCCTATCGGTTTACACGGGGGGCTCCTATGGGGATACTACATTGTGAATGTAGGGGGATTAGTGCTCTATTCGGGACAAGTACCGGAATGGTTCACTGGTATTAATAATAATCCTTTGGCGGGATTAATGGGTTTGTTATTTTTAAGTGCGAACGCTTGGTGGTTTCGTACTCGGATCATCAAAAATGTGAATATTAACGGGAACAATACAAATATTTAAATTAAACTGTTTCTGCCATTAAAGTTCCTAACAAACAGGCTTTTTCCAAGGTTGCTCCATTTAAATTTGCTCCTTCCAACTCTGCACACAGGAGATTAGCACCCATCAGATTAGCTCCAGCTAGATTAGCTCCCCGTAAGTCAACTTCTTCCAAGTTGGCTTCGCTGAATAATGCTCCTTGTAAATCAGCACCACTCAAGTCAGCACCTTTGAGATTTGCTTGAGAAAAGTTAGTACCCCGTAAATCAGCACCCCGCAAGTCAACGTCTTGTAAGTTGACACTCATTAAGTTGGCACCACTTAAAAAAGCACCTGCTAAAGATACTTGACTTAAGTTAGCACCCATGAGGTTGGCACCACGCAAATTACTTCCTCGCAAGTCCGCATCTGTTAAATTGGCTTGCATAAGGTTTGCTCCTAGTAAGTTTGCCCGTAAGTCTGTTTGCACAAGGTTTGCTCCCATTAAGTTAGCACCTTCTAAACGCGCTCCTTCTAATTTACTTTGACTTAAATTAACACCAACCAACTTTGCCCCAGCTAGGTTAATTCGACTTAAGTCTAGTTGGGATAGCTCCTCATCTTCTAAATCTGCTCCAGGAATTTGTCTGAGTTTTCCAGATTTTATAGCTTCAATACTCACTTGATATTACTCCGAGGTAAAAGGGGAATGGGTAAAGGTTCAGGGCAAATAATTAAAAATTGATAATTGGTTCGCTCATGCGATCGGTTTCCCATCTAGAATCTAATAGCCACATACTAGAGGTACCCTTGGGTATCTTCACTCCTAATTCCATGCCCTGTTGCAAGCCCATTACCAATAAGGTTAATGTATCTAATAACTTAGGGTCAAAACGATGGGATTGCTGTCTACACCCATCTAAAGCTTTTGCTAGGATTTCTTGTTTATTCAACCCAGAGTTTTTTTCCTGGTTAACTCGACATTGAAAGTCTGCTGTTAGGGTTAAAATCCTCGATTCTAACGGAATTGCATCCCCTGCCAGTCCTGCGGGCGTGCCAGTACCATCCCAGCATTCGTTTTGATGGGTAATTATCTGGGCAATAGCCCGTAATCTAGGCATGGTACGTAAAACTTGTGCTCCTGGTACCAAGCGACAACTAGGAGGTTTGGAAATATCTTGCTGATAATTTGATCTACTTTCCAATACACTTTCTGCTCTTTGTAGAGGATCGATGCGATGCAGTAAACCCGCTAGACACAACCTTTTGATTTGCCAAGCTGGAAGTTCTAACATCTGCCCCATGGTTTCAGCCAGTGCCATAACTTCTGCTGCCGCCATGGGGTTAGTAACATCGGCTGTATCCATAATTTGCGCCATCCGTAAAAATGCTTGAATCTCATTAGAAATTAAGTTGCGATCCAAACTACAGGCTTGAGTATTGGTTTCTTCTGTTTGTAGATAATTAACTACACGAGTTACAACAGTTCCCAATTCCTCTGGACTAGCAAGCTGGGGTTGCATCTGGTGTAAATAAGCAGTAAATTTTTTACCTAACTCTGGACTATATTTTTGAATATGAGCGATCGCTAAATGAGCAGTTTCTTTGACTAGTTCTGGCTCAAATGTCCATAGTCCATAAAATTTTCGCTCTAAATCTGCTTTTGGTCTACCACCAGAACCATAATCAGTCTCAGATAATTCTTGACAAAGTACCATTGCAGTATAAGTGGGAGAAATAATGATTAAATGCCACTCTTGTCCTACAGGATCGTTAGGATCTAATGCTACTAAGTTCACGTTATCTATTTTACTACTAGAATGTTCTGCCCATCCAGTATCTGGTGTAGCCAGAATACCTATTTGGCTGGATTTCTGGGCAAGATCTGCATATCTTTCTGCCTCTTGTAAGTACCATTTTCCCTGTTGGAAGGCAGTGATTAGCAAAGGTTTAGATTCATCGGTTAAGATGTGGTCTTCCAAAGCATGGCATAGAGAGACCAGGGTATTTTTGTAATACACCCCTAGTTTGATTGATCTATCACTATGACGATGGGCAACTTCCAACTGTTGTAAAATCGAGCCTTCTAACATGGGGTTTGGTGGATTTATTTAAATTTAGTAACGATTAGCAGAATCGTGATACTAAGTATATATAGTCATCACAATCACCGAAATTGATTTATAAATATTTCGGATTCAAATATAGGATACCAATCTCTACCTCTCAACATCAGCATTTCTCAAAGAAAATTTGCGAACTGATAATAAATTCCTAAATGTTCTCAATTAAACTATTAGGCACCTCGAAAAATTGAGCAAGTAGCTCGCGAGATGTGAGTATAGGGAGAGCGGAAGCTGGGGTTAAATCGCCATGGAAGAAAAAAAGTAGGGGAACTTGAAAAGCGATACCAAAAGTTAGAAAGCAAGAAGACCCTGTTGATGAAGTTAGACGAGACGGTGCCGTGGTCATAATTTCGTCCGATTTTAGAACAAGTCCATGACAAGGCCAGAAAAAATAATGCTGGGCGAAAGCCCATAGATGCAATAGTCATGTTCAAAATGCTTGTGCTGCAACAACTGTACAACATCAGTGATGAAGAACTGGAGTACCAGGTCAATGACCGACTATCATTCATGAGATTTTTGGGCTTGGGGCTAGCAGAACCAGTACCAGATGCAACTACAGTTTGGTTCTTTCGGCACCAGTTGAAGCAGCAGGGTCTTATTGAAGAACTGTTTGACCCCCCTTAGCTTGATAGCGACCTGAGAGACCAAGGCTACCAAGCTAAGGGAGGTCAAATAGTAGATGCCACAATTATTCCAGTACCAAGCAGCATAATACTAAGGAAGAGAAGCACAAACTTGCCCTAGGATAAATTCCCGAAAGTTGGCAGCAAAAGCCTCATCCCTTGTCCCAGAAGGATACCGATGCTTGCTGGACAAAAAATAATCGTCAGAATTACTTTGGTTATAATAACCACATCAGTATCGATGTGGAGTACGGTTTTATTCGTCGCTATCAAGTCACGGATGCCTCAGTGCATTATTCCCAAGTGTTAGGGGCACTGTTGGATGAGCAAAACCAGGGGGAAGAGGTTTGGGCACATAGTGCCTATGGTAGTGAATCTATTGAATGGATTCTACAGATTTTACAATTCCTCAGTCACATTCATGAACGAGCCTACGGCAATCATCCATTGACTGCAAAACACAAAGAAGATAAGCGAGAGCGTTGTCAAGTCAGAGCTAAGGTCGAACACGTTTTTTGTCACTGGGTTAATGAAATTGGAGGGAAGTTAATGGGTTCCATTGGTAAGCAGTCAGTCAAGGGGACTATTGGAGTGAATAATTTAGTCTACAACTTCAAACGTTATGGATTTTGGGAGAATAAAAATCCGAAAGCTGTGGGATAATTACGTCTAAATTGGCTCTATTGAGCCAGATTTAAACTATAAATCGTTCCGGTTGAGCTATTTTTTGCCCAACTTTACTTTCTTGTAGTTTGTCTAACCCCCTCAGATTACCTAAGACTTGATTCATCGAGGTCCCCAAATGTGTTTGGGAGCATTTATCATTTCCTCCTATTCCCTAAATTAAAAGGGGATGGCTATTCCCAGCTACATAAATTTAGGAATTTACAAATATAAAAAGCTCACATTGCAAGGAAGAGGTTTGTTGTGAGGGGAGTCGAATTCGAGCGGAAATGATTGAATGTTTTCAGGCAAACCTCTCAATACGCTTGTCCAATCAAGGAACCTCGGAGCTATTAGTTCTAGAATATTTTTTTGGCTTCTCTAACTATTCATTTTATTGCTACCTGAACATGGAGTATGTGCTGGGGACAAAAATTAATTTGTTTTACTCCCAACGAATACTTTTTAGGCTCAAATAACCCTAGTTACATAGAATACGTGGTATTTATGGA
>CBZS010000813.1 GCA_000613065.1 Richelia intracellularis
CCCCCCCCCCTATTCCAATGCTGGTCAAGAATACCCCAACAACCCTCTATGGAATTGTATTTACTATGGTAAGGAGGATAGTAAAGCAATTGAATTGGTATATTTAGCAGATCAACAAACTCAACCATCCTTTTTAAAAATTGAGTTATTACTCCACTACTTTCCGGATCATTATCAACTTTTATTTGTATCAGTTCGGTATCCTGCTTTTCTTCTGGTGTCATTGTCTTCCACCATTGAATTAGAGTATCAACAATAAAAACCCTGGTTTTATAAGAACAACTACCAAAGTTAATATACAATAATTGCCCACTATCTTCATCAATAATCCCACAGGGAGTATATTTTTCTGTGCATCCCATATGATGCTCCTCTGCTTGATTGTCTCCTCTGGTTTTTCCACTACGAGAATAACCCCCGATATTAACGGTAGCTTTGCAATCCATGCTTATTCCTTTGAGTTTGAGGCTTGTTTGTTGATTGCGGCTCAAATTCTTTGATGTTGTTGAAGATATCATCCGTTTGTGTAATTTTTTTTGAAGTTTGGCTTTTACTACTTTACGAAGACCATAGCCCATTCGATTCAATACTTGTGCCATTGTACTGGCGCAAGGCAATTGCTCCTGGCTAAATCCCTGTTCTTTGAGTTTTTCTAGTGCGGATGTTGCTGTTAACCGGGTATAGGCTAAGGAAGTTTTAAATGTTGGGTCTTGTTGAGAATGATATTGTGCAATTTGTCCCAGGGATAATGCCACAACAGAAGAGGTTGTTTCTCCTGCCAACGCTTTGCTGTGGTAAATGCTGATTGTAATCCCACACAGATTATCCCTGTTCTTTTTTCCCCTAACCCTAACTCTATATTTTCTCTACCCCAACCGAATACTGTTTGTGCTAACCTTGCTCTACCTTGGCAATATTTCAACGTCATCTCACCTTGAAAGCCGCGACGTTCTACTCCATTCATTTTCGATGCTGGCAACCGCAAGTCTTCTATTTGTTTGTGATCTTGTTAATGATTTGGGTTCCTCTGCTGTGTCTAGCATACTCCAAAATACTTGCCCCTGTTTTTTTACTCATCAACATTACATCTGACTTTCATTGGTAAATTATTTCTTCTAAATCACCTAAGAACCCACATTCTGCACTTCACTGTGTAGTACAAATAATACATAGTGATTGTCGAGTAAAAGTAAATAATAATAATATATGTAATGTTCAGTAAATTCGCCTTTAGAAATAAACCTGCGCTCCGGAAGTCGTTGAAGCTTGGATTGCTTAGAAAAAAATGATTACAAGCTTTTGATAAAACTAAATATATAGGCGTTGCATCAGTGCGGGATAAATTAGCGTTTGAAACCATTGAGAAATCGTTGAAAATTTAGTGAAATCATCCCCTGATTCAGCAAGGCCAATATATATTGGTTCAATCCAAGTGAGACAATCAAAAAGCTGAAAATATTTCAGGGTGAAAAAGTTCTCCCATCGAAAATACAGAAATTAAAAATATCGACCACTTAGGAATAGTAGCAGGGTTAATTTATGAAATAGGAATAGTTTAAATAATAAAATCTAAACTAGTAATAGATTCTCGTGAGAAGATTGCATCGGGGATATTAGTCAAAGCTATTTGAATTAATGTTTTGGGATTTATATCAAGGCATTTATATTTGTTAAGTCATTTTTTTGATGATAAATGGATAAGATTTTTATTAGGATAAGACGTGGAAATAAATTCTTTAAATGATGATAAAATTGGACAAGTCATAGATAAATTATATAAAGACGGATTAAGTAACCTGTTTCTATAAATAGTCTTATCAGTAATTAATAAAGTTAAGATATATACAAAATATTCACATCTGGATTCAACATCATTTCATCTACATGGAGAAGATGAAAATGATGTTGTCAATGAAAAAGAAGAAATTTATAGAGTAAGACCAATAATTATAACTAAAGGATATTCCCGTGACCATAGACAGGATTTAAAGCAATGCGTTTTAGATTGAATTACCAGTAGTGATGGAGATATACCATTATTAATGAGAGGAGGAGATGGCAATGAATCAGATAAAGCAGTATTTGGTCAAATTTTAGTAGAGTTTAAAAAACAAATAGTTTTTGACAGTATTATGGTCTGCGATAGTGCATTATATAGCCAAGAAAATCTCACAGAAATTCAGCATATAAAATGGATAAGTCGAGTATCGATGACAATTAAGAAAGCACAATAATTAGTTGAGTCTGTAGAGATAGAGGAGATAGATGCAAAATAAAAAAAGAGAAGATCAGGTTTAAATATAGACGGATACAAGTGGAAGTCATAAATAGTAATTTACGGTGGCATTAAACAAAACTAGCTAATAATAGAAAGTAAAAAAAGAAAAGATAGTGATTTAGAGAAGCTAAACAAAAAGCTAAAAAAAGGAAAATAAAAAGTTTAAAAACTAATTAATGAGTTGAGAAAATAATATTTTGAAAGTCGACAAAAAAGCAGATACAAACTCAAATAAATAAACAAAAAGTTTATTTATTATGAAGTTAAAGAAGTTAAAGCTATTGAAAGGAAGTCAAAATGTAATCAGAATGTTTATCAAATGGAAGTAGAGAAAACTGAAAAAGTAGAAGAGATATAAATCCGAAACAAGCAAGCTGGAAGATTTCTTTTAGCGACTAATTTAGTTGAATAACAGAAATTAGAGCCATCCGAAATTATTACAAATTATAAGAATCAACAATCTTGTGAAAGAGGATTTCTCTTTTTGAAAGACCCTTTATTTTTTGCTGATAGCTTCTTTGTTGAAAATCCTGAAGGAATTGAGACCATGTTATTTTTAATGTCTTTGTCTTTGTTACTTTATCATCCCGGTCAAAGGCAACAAAGGAATACCTTAAAAAGAATCCAACCCGAAATTAAAAATCAATTAGGTAAGTTAACCATGAATCCTACATTAATATGGGTATTTCAATGCTTTCAAGGTATCCATCTTTTAACTTTAGATGGTGTTAATCAAATTGTTAATTTAACGTCATCACGCTATTTTCTTTGGGTGCGACTCTTTTGGTAGTACGGAGTATGATATCAGAAGAATAAATGACAAGTCAACCACAGTAGTATTGACAGCCAAAAATGTACTTGATGGAATTGGCTTGTAAAAAGTGAAAAAACAGGAACAGTTCCACACCCGATGCAAGGAGCTACATCAAATCAAGGTATGTTTTGGTCACAAGCACGAGAACTATTTGAAAAGATAGTTAGTTGGTTAGACTCAGACAGCATTTCTAGGTTAGAACACTCCCAGATAGACAGTAAGTTACTTGAAAATGGGGCGTTGCTGAATCAGCTGATGATTTCACTAAATTTTCAACGATTTCTCAATGGTTTAAAACGCTAATTTATCCCGCACTTATGCAACGCCGAGAATGGATACGAACTATTGAGACGGTTGTTACAAACTAAGATATTTTGATAAACGCAGTCAACATTAAATAGAGGGAGAGTGTGCAGGCACAGACTCAGTAAACAGAACACACAAGAAAAAATTGTCGCGGAAATTGACCACATTATTTGGCACAGTAATCGCCAATAAAATCGGTTATGGAGGAAGAAAGATAAATACGCTATTTCCTTTGGATGGTGAGTTTAATCTACCAGCACAGCAATATTCTCATGGACTAAGATAGGGATATTATCCATGTGGTTGAGTATTTGTGGAAAGCTGCATTTGTCTTTTATTCTCAGACTTCAACACAGGCAGAAGCTTGGGAGAGCAAACGTTTACAGCTTATCCTTGAAGGTAAATCAAGTTCAGTCGCCCCAGGTATGCGCCGGAGTGCGACTTTACCCAAACTCACCCCCCAATAAGGTAAACC
This sequence comes from Richelia intracellularis, assembly GCA_000613065.1. Lineage (GTDB taxonomy): Bacteria > Cyanobacteriota > Cyanobacteriia > Cyanobacteriales > Nostocaceae > Richelia > Richelia intracellularis_B. Next base: position 3,874 of record CBZS010000813.1, read on the forward strand.
CGTGGATACCTGTGGTAGATATTTACTTAACAATGCCAAAGACCTCAAATCTGACGATTACTTAAAAGCTGGATTGCCAATCGCCACGGGGGTGATTGAGGTTGCTTGTCGCCACCTGATTAAAGACAGGATGGATATCACTGGGGCTAGATGGACCATGAGGGGTGGTGAGGCTGTTTTACCCCTGGGTTCTTTATACATCAGTGGCTATTGGGATGAGTATTGGCAGTTTCATCTACAACAAGAACATAAACCCAATCACCTGGCTTTGTACTCTAGTGGTATTCCTTTGAGCAAGCAAGTTCTCAAAGGTCCTTGTTGTACTACCCCTCCACCTCTTCCAATACCTGTCTAAGTTCCACTCCCCGTCTTACTAAAAGAGTCGCACCCATTTCATTTTTAGTTGTCTGCCATCATCTTGCCGAAAATATTATTTGTTTTCTTAACTTAACAAAATTTTGAACCCAAATAAAAATTTATCAAGTTCTGAAGGCACATTTATTGCTCCTCAATTTTTTAGTGCTCATATTACCGATTTTATGGTCAAATTTATTCTGCTTAATTAATTTTTTTTTTATATTCGTTCTGTACTCTATTTATTAATCATTCTGATTCTGGTGTTTTTATTTTGCTTGTAATTTATTAGTATTTCAACTTGAAGTACGGAATGTGGGTTAATAACAATTAAGGCGTTGCATAAGTGCGGGATAAATTAGCGTTTGAAACCATTGATAAATCGTTGAAAATTTAGTGAAATCATCACCTGATTCAGCAACGCTACAATTAACTTGCATTCAGATGTGTAATCTTATGATTTAGATTGTTTAATCCCAAATAGTTGATAGTTTGTATTCATTCTCATGCCTCTTTGGTCTGGGGATTATCTTTATTAGGGTAAGTAACTCAACGGGTGAAAACAAAAATCAAATTATCACTGAGGTTAAGTTGGGGCGTAAAGACGAAAAGCCAATAGTAAATCTACAAGTAAATATCTGCCCAAGCAAAGGGCAACAACCAGAGAATTAGGTTTGTGTTTAGGAATTGTAGAAAGCTGGACTGAAGATAAGTCTGGGGTGATGATATGTCACTTTGTGGAGGATGAAACGGCTTTATACATAGGAACAATCGCGCCTCAAAAGGCTCTAGAATTAGTTAATGAACCACCAAAGCAATACTTTCAGACTCCTATAGTGATTCAGAATCTTGTAATACTGTTTTGGAGACAATACGAGTCTTTTTACGATCAGCTTCTGAAAGCTTTTCTCCCATTTGCAGACGGGTCGCAGAAGTTTGTAACACGGTAGCGGCACTATTATCACCCATTTGTAGGGCCGTTTTAGCCGCAGTTTGTAACATAGTAGCAGCGCCCGCACGATCGCCTTGTTGCAATTTCGCTTCTGCTAACTGAGTTTGACGGTACTTTGCCAATGCTAAAATTGACTTTTGTACATCATCATTGGGGTTAGGTTGGTATCCTTCCTGAACCTCCATGTAAATAGGTATATTCTCAGAATACAAATCTGTGCGGTTTTGTGTCGGATCTTCATATTTAACTTGTAAATTAGCGATCGCTTGTTTCCCTACTGGCAATTTACCCACGTATAAATTAGCCAGAACTATCCGCTCTGCATCTGTCATTAAATCTCCCAAACGCACGGAAAAACGCCCATCAGCCTCTGGCTGTACTGGCAATTCAATTGTATCTGGAGATACTTGGGCAATGGGTTTGAGTTCCGCTAACCGCACATTCGGCATGAGTTGGAACAGGAGATAAGAATTAGTTAAACCCACAGATTGAGCGCGATTAAATAAGCGATTAAAGGCTTCCACAGCTTGATCAGGTTTTTGGATGTAAGATAATGCACCGCTCGCTGCATCCGCAATTTTTTCTAGAACATCTTGGTTCCAATTATCACCAAAGCCTAAAGTATTTAAAGTTAAATTATAATTTGCAGCTAATTGAGCAAACTTTAAACAGCGATTGTTATCACCATGTTCATTTTCACCATCAGTTAATAAAAATATTTGAGAAATGGTTTCTTGCTTACCTTTTGCTAGTTCCTCAATTCCTAAGCGTAAACCTTCATCAATTGCAGTTCCTCCATCAGCAGCCAAACGGTTAATTTGTTTTTTGATCTTTTCCGGGTTTTCCAGGACTTGATTCGGTACTAATATCTTGGCACGGTGATCGAAAGCTACAATACTTAAGCGATCGCCTCCCTTCAGTCTATCAACCAAACTAATGGCCGCTTTTTTGACAATTTCCAAAGGTTTGCCATTCATCGAGCCACTGTGGTCTAATACCAAGCATAGATTAAGTGGTACATTGCGATCCATCTGTCCAGCGATCGCAGAAATAGAAACCTCCAGTTGACGTTGATTATTCACCTGATTGGCATCTAAATTACTATCATTCAAAGTAGGCTGTAAACTAACCTTCATAACCCAAGTATCCAATTCACAACGAATAATATAGTTATAAATAACTTTAAAGCCCAGTCTCTAGGCGACGGAAAAGTTTTTACCAACATATGCATTCATAATTCACATTTTACGATCCTAGATTGATTGAAGGCAGGAGAAATCGCGTAAACTTCTTGGTTTATTTATATTAGATGAATCATCTTAAGTAATGTTGACGGTTGAAGCTTGGTAATTGATGCTTGTACAAGTATCTGATCATCTCCTCTTTACCAGCATAAGCAATAATTAGGGAGAAAACCGCACCCCCATCTAAGCTAGCATCGCGCTAGGATGTATTACAGTTAACGGCATAAATATCAGGCAACAGTTGCTATGGATATCTCTCCCATCAAGGCTGTGCAAGCCCCTTACTACGGCGATAATTTTACTCGCACACCACCCCCAGATTTACCTTCCCTATTACTCAAAGAGCGCATTGTTTACTTGGGTATGCCACTAGTGCCTGCTGTCACCGAGTTGATTATTGCAGAACTGTTGTTTTTACAGTCAGACGATCCAGAAAAACCCATTAAAATTTACATTAATTCCACTGGTACGTCTGGATACAGTGGCGATCCCATTGGCTTTGAAACCGAAGCTTTTGCTATCTATGACACTCTAAAATATATTAAACCCCCCGTACATACCATTTGTATTGGTATGGCAATGGGTATGTCAGCTATGCTTCTCAGTGCCGGAACCAAAGGCTGTCGCGCTAGCCTACCCCATTCTAACATTGTCCTGCATCAGCCTAAGAGCTATGCCCAAGGACAAGCCACAGACATCCAAATTCGGGCACAGGAAGTATTGGCTAATAAGAGAACCATGTTAGATATTCTCTCCGAGACCACAGGGCAGGAACGGGAAAAAATTGAAAAAGACATGGATCGCATTTTCTACCTGAGTCCTCACAAAGCAGTGGAATATGGCTTAATCGATCGCGTTTTTCAAAGTAAGGCGGAAATGGAAACTAAGGTTCCTGCTAGCATTCTTTAGAAAGCAATGTTTGATTGCCACTTACTACTACCCCCACTACTAATTAAGAACGGAGTAACTAAAATGCCTATAGGCGTTCCAAAAGTCCCCTATCGGATGCCGGGGGAACAATATACCCAGTGGATTGATATCTATAATCGTTTATACAGAGAGCGAATTATTTTCCTGGGAAGGGATGTTGATGATGAAATCGCCAATCAAATTATTGCTGTAATGCTTTATCTGGACTCAGAGGATCCAGGTAAGGATATTTATTTATATATCAACTCTCCCGGTGGCATGGTTACATCGGGCATGGCGATATATGACACCATGCAACATATAAAATCGGATGTGGTCACCATTTGCGTTGGTTTAGCTGCCTCCATGGGTTCTTTCTTATTAGCTGCTGGAACTAAAGGTAAACGTTTAGCATTGCCCCATTCCAGAATTATGATTCACCAACCTTCTGGTGGCACCCGTGGACAAGCAAGCGATATTGAAATTGAAGCTAGGGAAATTTTACGGATTCGTCACCAGTTAAACGAAATCTATTCCCAAAATACGGGGCAAGACTTAGCCAAAATTGAAAAGGACATGGATCGTGACTTTTTCATGTCTGCCCAAGAATCCCTAGAATATGGCTTGATTGACAAGGTGATTGAAGAACGCCCTTAAATTTTGCAGCCAGATAACAGGAAATGGGATCATGTGCATAGGGAGCAAAGGGGAAAATTTTCCTTTGCCTTCCCTCTCAACATTTGAGAAGCCGCTTCGTGTTTACACTCTTTCCCACTTATCTCTTTTACAGGTTAATATGGGTGATCGCTATTTTTGACTCAAGACTAAAAAAGAACAAATATACCATCTTGCCATACTCCCAGGGCTCCACTTCGTTACATGGGTTGGATTCCGTCGTAAAACAGCAATAGCAGGCACAGCCCAAGGTACGTGTGGCATTGTCTTCTCTTCAGTTTTTGTAATACTCCAACAGTATTTTTGCAACGAAGGGGTAAGATTAGCCAAATGCAAACATCCCCACATATTCAAAGTCAATGAAGTATTCCAGGGAGGAAACCTTTGGTGTGTGGCGACGGAATATATTCAACAGCACAAAAGTTGGAAATAAAAGTAAATATAAGCTTTTATTTCAAACTCATGGTGTTTTTATTGACACCGTGTTAGATTAGGTGTAATAGGTGGGAGTCCTAGAACATGCCAGTATGTTCTATCAATTTTAAAAGAGTTTTAGCAATGACGAGGGCGCAAGCCTTGCGCCCCTAAGATAAATTTGTAATCGCCTAGTAATTTTCTATCTGGAAATCTCCCCGTAAAATATGCCGCCGACAACGGCAAATTATATATATCGTCAAACTTGGAAGTCTGTCAGTTCTTTTTTAGATGAATTATGCTATTCCGCCTGAGATTTATAATCCCAGGCAGGATAGGCAGTCACATTACCATAAAGCCCGAATAGGTTCATTATTCGTTTGATTGAGCTCACTAATAGGGCTATCTGTAGTACTTTTTGTACTCGTTGTGGAGCTGGGATTATTATTTTGCGCCACGCTGCTGGAAGGAACACTATCAGGTGTTGCATTAGTGGCGGTACTATTAACATTAATATTAGCGGGTAATACTCGCGAATCTTTACCGCCAAGATCTTTGTTAGCACTTTGTTGGCCATCCATGGGAAAAGTAATGCCTAATAAAGTACCCATTAAAATTGCTAAACCACCAGCCATTAAAATTAAAGGTGTCCATCTACCCATATTATTTTTCTCCTTTATCTCCGTTTTTAGCCTCTGGTGTCCACGTTATTTGAGAACCTTGTCCCCAAAATCCCTCAAATTTAGTCACTCTCACATCACCTAAAATTCTAGTTTGACAGGCTAGACGTAGGTCTTTTGTCGGAGAATGGGGAGGTAGGGAACGTCTTGTGCGGTCGCGCCAATTAACAAGTGATACATCGCCTTCAATTTGAACTGCACAAGTACCACAACTGCCAATTCCTCTACAATTGATTAATTTTGATTTACCGTTATAGAGTTCGACACCGTTTTTTAGCAAAATTTTACGTAAATTGCTTCCGCGATTGCACTCAATAGTTTTTCCCTGAGCTGATACCTTGGGCATAATCAAATTTTGAACTGGCTCTTTATTTTATATTGATCCATTCCTTCAAATTTTCTTACAAATCCCACTCCTATGTCCGCAAATCAAGCACCCAAAATTTGGATTTACGATACTACTCTTCGGGATGGCACACAACGAGAAGGGTTATCAGTATCGATCGAAGATAAACTACGTATTGCCCGTAGACTCGATCGCCTGGGAGTTCCCTTCATTGAAGGTGGTTGGCCCGGTGCAAATCCTAAAGACGTAAGATTTTTCTGGCAGTTGCAGGAAGAACCACTGGAACAAGCAGAAATAGTTGCTTTTTGTTCTACCCGACGACCCCAATCTAAAGCGGTAGATGAACCAATGCTGCAAGCAATTCTTGCCAGTGGTACCCGTTGGGTAACAATTTTTGGCAAGTCTTGGGATTTACACGTCACTGAAGGGCTCAAGACCACTTTAGCAGAAAATTTAGCGATGATCCGGGACACTATTCAGTATCTTCAAAGTCAAGGTCGTCGCGTGATTTACGATGCGGAGCATTGGTTTGATGGCTACAAACAAAATCCAGAGTATGCTCTGGAAACATTATCTGTGGCAGTTGCATCCGGGGCAGAATGGATTGTCCTGTGTGACACTAATGGCGGTACTTTACCCCACGAAGTGAGTCAAAATGTTGCCATATCGGCAACATTTTTGCCCCCAAATACCCAGTTGGGCATTCACACCCATAATGATGGGGATTTGGCGGTGGCCAATGCTTTAGTTGCAGTAGCCGCTGGGGTGAATATGGTACAAGGTACAATGAATGGGTATGGGGAACGTTGTGGTAATGCCAATCTTTGTTCTTTAATCCCCAATTTGCAGTTGAAGCTTGGTTATGCATGTATTGACACAGAACAACTATCTCAACTTGCAGAAACCAGCCGTTTTGTCAGCGAAGTTGTGAATCTAGCTCCTGACGAACACGCACCCTTTGTTGGGCGTTCAGCTTTTGCCCATAAGGGTGGTGTTCACGTATCGGCAGTGGAAAAAAACCCTTTAACCTACGAACATATCGAACCTGAAAAAGTAGGAAATCGACGCCGCATCGTTATTTCCGAGCAATCGGGAGTGAGTAATGTTTTGGCAAAGGCTCGTTCCTTTGGCATGGAATTGGATAAAAATCATCCAGCCAGCCGCTGGATTCTAGAACGCTTGAAAGAATTAGAAAGTGAAGGATATCAATTTGAAGCTGCAGAAGCCAGTTTTGAACTATTAATGCGGGAAGCTTTAGGGAGTCGGCAACACTTTTTTGAAATCAAAGGTTTTCAAGTTCATTGTGATTTGGCAAAGGGCAATAGTCACGCCCTAGCCACCATCAAAATTACCGTCAATGGGCAGCATATTTTAGAAGCCGCCGAAGCAATGGGTCCTGTGGCAGCTTTAGATAAAGCCTTACGGAAGGCTTTAGTTAACTTTTACCCACAAATAGCTGCTTTTGAGTTAGCAGACTATAAAGTGCGAATTCTCAACGGACACACGGGAACTGCATCAACTACAAGGGTATTAGTTGAGTCCCGCAATTGTCATCAACGGTGGACAACGGTAGGGGTGTCAAATAATATTTTGGAGGCTTCCTACCAAGCTGTGGTGGAAGGTTTAGAGTATGGATTGTTATTAAACTTGTTAGCTACTAAATGTGAGGTGGGTAGTATTCAGGGAATGGAAAATGGGTAATGATTTTACCTCTATTGTTGCCCCTCAATTGCCTAACTGTACTGACATTTTTAGCCTAAATTCCCCTACAATGCGCTTGTTAGCTATAAAAGTATTCTCTAAGAACTATGGTCAATCAATCTCCTATTCCTGTTGTTGTCAATGGTGCTGCTGGTAAAATGGGGCGCGAGGTCATCAAAGCGGTGGCAGCAGCCACTGATATGAATTTAGTAGGTGCTATTGATATCAGCCCAGAACATCAAGATCAAGATGCGGGAGAATTGGCAGGCTTGAGTGAACTATTAGAAGTCCCTATTACCAATCAATTAGAGCCAATGCTAGCTTTTGCATCCCAAGAAAAGCAATTGGGTGTCATGGTTGATTTTACTCACCCTGATGGTGTTTATGACAATATCCGTAGTGCGATCGCTTATGGTATTCGTCCTGTGGTTGGAACTACGGGATTGAGTCCAGAACAGTTACAAGATTTAGCCGAGTTTGCTGATAAGGGAAGTACGGGATGTTTAGTTATTCCCAATTTTTCTATTGGGATGGTGCTATTACAGCAAGCGGCAGTGACAGCTTCTCAATACTTCGACAATGTGGAGATTATTGAATTACACCACAATCAGAAAGCTGACGCACCCAGTGGAACTGCCATTAAAACTGCGGAAATGTTAGCGGATATGGGTAAGGGCTTTAACACACCAACGGTAGAAGAGAAAGAAAATCTAGCAGGGGCTAGGGGTTGTGAAGGGGGTGAAGGGATTAGAATCCATAGTATTCGCCTACCGGGGTTAATTGCCCACCAGGAAGTCATATTTGGCGCACCAGGGCAAATTTATACTTTACGCCACGATACTAGCGATCGCGCTTGTTATATGCCAGGAGTATTACTAGCAATTCGTAAGGTTCTAGAGTTAAAGTCGTTAGTATATGGATTAGAAAAAATCCTTTAAAATCCTTTCACCTAACTAATCAAATTCCAACCCAAAATCTAAGATTCCCCATGCTTGTCCCACTGACTCGCCAAAAATTTGAGCAATTAATACCCCTAGTTGCAACGGGTCCCCAATACAAATACTATTGGGGAAAATTCCCTGACTTCCTGCAAAGACTACTAATTTCCGTCGTTGCAGCCTCAATAGTTGTACTAATAAAAATTCTCTTTAGGATTAACTTTGGTCCTATCCTTTTTATCCTCGGACTTATAGGAGGTTTTTACTGGTTATGGGGACCTATATTTTGGGCAAGTATCCGCAATGCTAAATGTCGTCGCTACAAGTATAGTGGTTTTTTCCAAGGCAGAATTTTGGATTTGTGGATTACAGATGAACTCATGGGGAAACAGGAAACTGTAAATAGCCAGGGTGAGTTGGTGATTGTAGAAAATAGGGAGAAACGCATTAACTTGGAAGTCGGGGACGATACAGGCTTTACAGCCCAAATGCAAGCACCTCTGAAAAATGCATATAAAGCGATCGCAGTAGGTCAACGGGTAGAAATGTTGGTTATGTCTAGCCGTACTGATTTGAGTCGAATTGAAGATATTTCTGAGGTCTTTATCCTCAGTAGGGAACTGTGGGTAAATGATTATCCTTACCTGCAAAGGAATATATTTATGGAGATGAGCTACCGCTTCCGTGAATCTCCAGATAGGCGATCGCCTCGTCGCCGAAGACCCAGACCTAGAAATAGAGATTGGGATGACTACTAATTTTTGGTGTTGCTGAATACTGGGATGATTAATACTGACACAGTAATTCATTGCGGTGAAGAGCTTTCCCGGCATAAAGCAAATGGTTTAACCTGCAGGGGTTTCCCAACCCAGGGGACTATTTTTCCCGTCAGGGATTACCGCAGGATAGAGTACCCGAAGAGCATATGGACGCGGAGCCGCTAATTATATAAGCCAGGAGTCTGCGAGAAGCCTAGGCCAACATGGATAGCAAGTGGTACAAACCTAAGGAAGACACAGGGATTATGGTTGATACTCTCTGGCAAAATCATTCCGTAATTATGCAGTGTCTAATTTTGTTTTTCTAACTTCCGTAAGCTTGCCAAACTAAATCTAAGAATCCATTGAAAATAGCACAGGCAACAACTGCGTTACCCTTGTACCCATCAATTGTGATATGGGGAGCAAGGCAATTCCGCAATCGTTCTTTTCCATTGTTTTCAACTAGAAATCTAGGCGGAACTGCTATGATCAGAGCTGGTTTAACTTCGTCTGCTTCCAGTAAATTGACCAAAGTTGTTAAAGCTGTTTCAGATTGACCAATAACAAATACTCCTTCTGGATAACCTTTGGCAAGATTTTCCATACCCAGAATTGAACTTGTCACTTTTGTATTCAGCCCATCATATGCACACTGGCGACAATATACTGGATTCACGAAAGTGTCTTGAGTGCGATCGTCAATACATGCCTTCACCATCGGCATATCTACTATTATGGGAGTGCGTGCTGATAGTGCTGCCGCTCCTGCTTGTAGGGCAGTTTCGGAAAAACGACTCAAAGATTTATATTTAAAGTAAGCAGTGGCAAAAATCACCTGTAGTACAATCTCATATTCTGCAGGTGCGAATAAATGATTGTCGATTTCACTATCTATTACTGCCAAGCGTTTAGCATCATTTACCTGCCATTCCATTACCATGAAACCATTGTAAATAGAATCTTTCCCCTCAACAAAATGAGGCAACTAATGAGTGCTAATAATAACACCCATTAGTTACATATTTTCTAGGCAATTACCTTATTGCCAGTAGAGTTTGGATGCAGCAAATTTAAGCACATATTCTGGAGATTGTCAGGGAATTTTAGCTCTTAGATTTTGGATTCATTGTACGGGGGTAGTGTTGTAGATAGTTTTCCATACATTCAGTTGTGCAGGAAATGATCATAGCCCCTGGATAATTGACATAATAATGGGATACAAGCTCCATTTACCAAATTTTTGTAACATAAGTTGACAAAAAAATGTATTGAGATATAATTTAAGCTGTGTGAGGAGCAAAGCAGTAAGAGCACCGAGACGAAACACGGCCAGTCGTCGGTGCCCTTTCTGATTTTATATACTTTACGTTTAAATTTGAAAGCTATCGCATTCAGTTCAGCTTGCCACTCAACAACCCTGGCAAAGTCAGCTAACATTAAATCTCTAGTACAGAGACTACTATCGACAAACCCTTAAGCTTGCTCTAAATTTAGCGCTTCCGTTATCCATAATTCTGTAAAGTCATGTATACAAATACAGCCGTAGCATAGTATTATCTTTCTTAATGGTCATTATTCCCTGTTGTTCACGAAATCAAGCGGGTTGATTTTGATCATATTCTTAGGTAGATAAGTTTTTTTCTATTCGTAATACTCTGAAACTTTAACGACGACAACAACAAATAATTTAGCCATATACCCCTTAGTTTGGGTTGATAAAAGTATTAATGTTTTCTATCCTAATTTATCCCATGAATATCAAGAAGTATTTTTGTTTTTGAGAACAAGTGAAGGGACCTAAATTAATGGCTTATTACTTCTGGTTACTGTGCGCGAGACTAAAATAATAGTCAGTGGCTAGAAAATGGAAATGAGTCAAATATTTGGAACAGCTGAAGCAAAACTATTGGCTAGCCAAATATTACCAGAAATCTTTGGGATTCAAGCGATTGCACCGAGTTATGATGGTTTGGGATTAGGAAATATTGCCGCTTTGTTCAGGCATTGGCTGTGTCCGGAAGTGCCATTGCTCGGCGAACAAAATTCCTTACCGCCCTTCAATACCCATTTACTCGCAACCCAGACTATTAGTGAAGCTTGGGATCATTGGCTACATCAAGCACCCATAAATCATGTTGTGTTCTTAATTGCTGATGGCTTAGGTTATGACCAACTAATTAGCTTGATGGATTCCCGAGATGTACCTGGATTAACTAGTGCTTGTAATTCATCCCAAGCATTTTTCACGCCAGCCACCTCAGTATATCCCACAACCACCGTCACTGCCTTAACTTCAGCGGCTACAGCCTATGCACCAGCCCAGCACGGCATAATCGGTACAAATCTCTATCTGCGGGAAATCGGCAGCATTTGTCAACTTCATCGGCTTTTGCCCTAGTATTGCACCTAGCCACACTCTCTATTTAGATACTCAACTCAATCCCGATAAATTAATCCCGGTGCCAAATCAATACTTACGTTTAAAAAAAGCGGGTGTAGATGTGGGGATTATTAACTTACAACATTTTAAACAAACTAGTATTAGCCGCTTTACCACTGCAAACTCCCAAGCAGTAACCACTGGCTTTCAGGGCTATTTAACCCCAGCAGATGGTTTTGCTCAACTGCGTCAACGATTGCAGAAATTAAAAAACCGAGGTAAAAGTTTTACCTTCATGTATATTCCTAATCCTGATACCTCTGCCCATCGTTATGGTCCGTTAAGCTCATCTTACCGGGCAGAAATAGCTGCTATAGATTTCGCTATGCAACGAGAACTGTTGGAACCACTAAAAAATAGGCGGAATTTAGTATTATTATTTACTGCTGACCACGGTCAACGCCTAACCTCTGCTGAAAAAACCTTGTGGTTAAATGATCATCCCGAATTAACACAAATGCTATTTGTAGCGGTAACAGGACAATAGTGATCGCGATTTTTTCATTTAAAACATGGTACGGAAACAGCAGCGATAAATTACATACAAACACATTTTGCAGAAGAGTTTAAAGTGATTACCAAACAACAAGCGATCGCAGCTGGTTTGTTAGGATTATCTCATCAATCAGTGGGTATGGAATGTAGTGATCGCTTAGGGGATTTAATTTTACTACCGTGTAATGATTGGGTTTGTCGTCAACAAGTCACCTTAGAAGAGCGCCGTTCCAATCTTGCAGGTATTCATGGAGCACTCAGCCGTGCAGAAATGCTAATTCCCTTTCTTGCTTATCGTTTTTAGAAGAAAACATAGCCAAAAAGATTTAATAGAAAACAGGAAAGTAAGAATTACAAATGGTTTAGGAATACCAATACATATACGATTTTTATAAACCTTTCTGTTTCCTAAATTCACTCACCACATTCCGTACCTTTCTAAATTCTCCCTCTACTAAATAGTTCAGTTCTTGCATTTCATCTGCGGAAATTTTACCTGCCATATCAGATACAACCTGTTGTAATTGAGGGTATTTATTTAAAGTTGCTTGACGGAAAACAGGAGTAGCTTCATACGGAGGAAAATAATTTTTATCGTCTTCTAGACTAGCTAAGCCCAATCGTGCGATTTGTCCGTCCGTAGAGCTCGCCACAATTACATCGACCTGTCTCTGAACTAATGCTCTGTATACTAAACCTCCATCCATAATTTTGGGTGATTTCTGAAAGTTAAAACCATAAGTTTTAGATAAGCCAGGAAAGCCATCATTTCTTTCCATAAACTCATAGTTAAAACCACCGCGCCACTTGGATGTATGTTCGACTAAATCAGATATAGTCTTGATTTTATATCGCTTTGCATCTTCTCCACGAATAAGTACAGAATATGTATTTTCAAATCCTAACGGCTCCATTACTTCTAGTTGGAAATTTTCACTATAGATTTTTTTCACCCGTCGATAAATCTCTTTAAGATCGAAGATTACTTTTTGCTTAAGAATAGCGTTATAAGATGTACCAGTATATTCAATATAGGCATCAATTTTTCCCGCTACTAGAGCTTGATGACAAACAAAAGAACCGCCTAATTGAGGCTTTCTATCTACAGTTAAATTCGTCTTGGATTCTATTTGTTGTGCTAATAATTCCCCTAAAATATCTTGTTCTGTAAAATTTTTGGATCCCACAATAATATCACCGCTACTAGTATTAGAATCCTTGAAATTACACCCAACCACAGCTACAGTAAAAGTCAAAGATAAAAGGAAAAATATAATATTTTTTTTCATTTACTATTGTTTTCTTATATGGTTAAATAGCGTAGAACATTAGTGAAATCAACTTAAAACTCACAATTGCCTGGCTTAATGCTTTCCTGTTGCTGTTCTACCTTTAGTTAAATGACGTTCCAAACTACCAATAATGAAATCAACCAGTAAAGCGATCGCAGCTGCTGGCACTGCCCCTGCTAAAATTAATTGGTCATTAACTACAGAAATTCCCCGGAAAATAAATATTCCCAATCCACCAGCCCCAATAGCAGCGGCAATAGTAGCAATCCCAATGGCAATGACCCCAGCGACCCTTACTCCGGCAAGAATTACTCCCATGGCTAAGGGAATTTCCACTTGAAATAATAATTGCCTATCCGTCATTCCCATACCCCTACCTGCTTCACTAATGGAGGAATTGACACCAGTTATTCCCGTGTATGTATTCCGAATGATTGGTAGTAAAGAATACAAAGCTAAAGCAACTATGGCTGGAACAGCACCGATTCCACCAATAATAGGAATGGGTATTAACAAACCAAACATAGCCAAACTAGGTATTGTTTGCATAATATTAGCAAGACCCAAAACTGGTTGACGCAGACTTGGACGACGGGTAATAATAATCCCTAGGGGAATACCAATCAAAATTGCGAACGCAATGGAAATGATGACTAAAAATAGGTGTTCTTTAGTTCTTTCCAGGATTTCTGGACCATATTTAATGAGAAAGAATTGGTTCATACTACCGGTTTAATACACTCCATAAATGCTGTAGCTTCCGGATGAGAAGATTGGATAAATTCATCGGGAGTACCCAAAAATACCATCTCCCCTCCATACATCAGCCCAATGCGGGAAGCCAAGACAAAAGCTTCCTGAATATCATGAGTCACAAAAACAACTGTTTTCCCCAAATCCTGTTGTAACCGTTTAAATTCCTTTTGTAGTTCCAGGCGGGTAATAGGATCAAGAGCACCAAAAGGTTCATCCATTAATAGAACCGGAGGATCCGCTGCTAACGCCCTAGCTACACCAACTCTCTGCCTTTGTCCTCCAGATAACTCATGGGGATAGCGTCCTGCAAACTGTTCTGGTGGTAACTTAACAAGGTTTAATAATTCGTAAACTCTGGTTTTTATTTGTTTTGGCTTCCAACCTTCTAAAGAGGGCACTAATCCCACATTTTTTTCCACTGTGAAATGAGGGAACAAACCGGTTTCTTGAATCACGTAACCAATTTTACGCCGTAGTTCAATCTCATCCCACTGAGCTGTGGATTTGCCATTAAATAGAATTTCTCCCTCTGTAGGGGTGAATAAGTGATTAATTAGCTTCATAGTAGTAGTTTTACCGCTACCACTACGTCCTAACAGTATCAGTGCTTCTCCTTGGTTAATAGTGAAATTTAAATTTGATACTAAAGGACGGTTATTTTTGCTTAGGGTCACATTGCGGAATTTTACAGCTACGGAATCATTTTGTAACATTTATATTTCTCAGCAGATACTGAAACTGGCTTGAAGATATTTTTTAAAGAATACAGAAATTAATTTTTTGTCTCTAGTATTAATCAGATGAGATGATATGACTGAATTCATATTGGGAATTAGCTGAGAATAAAAGGAGTACTAGTAAAGTAAGTAGATGGTTAAGCACCATAGCAAAACATAATCTACCTGTCAAACAATTTGATACACATATGACTAGGCTACCTGCGTGCCTAGAGTATACAGTTAATCCTAATATAGCTTAATCAAATACAAATTTATCTATGCAATCCCGTCTAATTTAAAATCTATAGTTTTGGTTAAAATAGACGGGATTGCAACTTTTTAGAAAACTTATGTGGTTGAAACAGAGAGTTGTATTTCCTGGCAACGCCCAGATTTTGATACAGATAATGTGTATATGGGTACATTTGATAATTTTTTCGGCGTTGCATAATAGAGGGATGAATTGAGGTGTTCTACTGTGCATTATCCATACTGCAAGTCTACGAGGATTAGAAAAAATGGCAAACGTCGAGGTAAATAAAATCACATTTGTGTAAATTGCGAACGCCAATTTATAGATATCTATGATCCACCAAAAGCATACTCAAATGAGATCAAACAAGAATGCTTAAAAGCATAGGTTAATGGCTCGGGATTTAGGGGTATTGAACGCCAAAAAGGAGTTCATCACACAACCATAATTAGTTGGGTAAAACAAGTTGGTGAAAAATTGCCAGATGCACCATCAACAGAGGATATTCCATAAGTTGGAGAACTGGACAAATTAGAAACTTTTGTCGGTTAAAAAAAACAAAATTTGGTTGTGGACAGCAGTAGACCATTTCCGCCAAGGAATTTTAGCTTGGGTACTGGGAGACCATAGTGCAGAAACCTTTCAACCTTTGTGGGATATTGTCTACCTCTGGAAGTGCTATTTTTATGTCACAGATGGATGGAAAGTTTACGCCAGTTTTGTTGAACCAGGAGACCATATTATTAGCAAAACATATGGGTGCGACTCTTTTGGTAGCACTAAGTGTGATATCAGAAGAATAAATGACAAGTCAACCAGAGTAGTATTGACAGCCAAAAATATACTTGATGGAATTGGCTTGTAAAAAGTGAAAAAACAGGAACAGTTCCACACCCTATGCAAGGTTCTACATCAAATCAAGGTATGTTTTGGTCACAAGCACGAGAACTATTTGAACAGATAGTTAGTTGGTTAGACTCAGACAGCATTTGTGGGTTAGAACACTCCCAGATAGAGAGTAAGTTACTTGATAATGGATACGAACTCTTGAGACGCTTGTTACAAACAAAGATATTTTGATAAACGCACTCAAGATGAAATAGAGGGAGAGTGTGCAGGCACACACTCAGTAAACAGAACACACAAGAAAAAATTGTCGCGGAAATTGACCACATTATTTGGCACAGTAATCGCCAATTGAATCGATTATGGAGGAAGAAAGACAAATACGCTATTTCCTTTGCATGGGGAGTTTAATCTACCAGCACAGCAATACTCAATCACATGGACTAAGACAGGGATATTATCCATGTGATTGAGTATTTGTGGAAAGCTGCATTTGTCTTTTATTCTCAGACTTCAACACAGGCAGATGCTTGGGAGAGCAAACGTTTACAGCTTATCCTTGAAGGTAAATCAAGTTTAGTTGCCCCAGGTATGCGCCGGAGTGCGACTTTACCCAAACTCACCCCCCAACAACGTAAACCCGTGGATACCTGTGCTAGATATTTACTTAACAATGCCAAATACCTCAAATATCACGACTACTTAAAAGTTGGATTCCCCATCGCCACGGGGCTGATTGAGGGTGCTTATCCCCACCTGATTAAAGGCAGGATGGATATCACTGGGGCTAGATGGACCATGAGGGGTGCTGAGGCTGTTTTACCCCTGGGTTCTTTATACATCAGTGACGATTGGGATGAGTATTGGCAGTTTCATCTACAACAAGAACATAAACCCAATCACTTGGCTTTGTACTCTAGTGGTATTCCTTTGATCAAGCAAGTTCTCAAAGCAAAGCTCGTTGTTCTACTACCCCTCGACCTCTTCCAATACCTGTCTAAGTTCCACTCTCCGTCTTACTAAAAGAGTCGCACCCAAAACATATATGACTAGAGTAGAAGGGGAAAACACAGGTTTACGTCATTATCTCCCAGGTCTACATAGAAAAACATTATGCTACTCTAAATCCGTAGATATGCTTCAGCACTCTATTCGATTGTTACTTCATTACTTTAAGTATAGAGAAATACTTGTATTTGGTTGATTCATCCCGCAAATATGCAACGCCAATTTTTATTGTAAATAGATGTTGGTCATGACAATTTGATAGCTAACTTTTGCAGTTTTGATGAACCATTATTAAAGCAAATAATATCAAATCTTTGTGACTCATTCAAGGTGAACGGATATTTGGCGTTGCATATTTTTGAAAGTTAGCGAATAACATTTATCTATATGTACATAGTGGCAAAGACAGCAAAAACTTTTATCAATTTGCGTTCATACTCAATTAGTGCTGTATGAGAATGAAAACAAACATGCAATTTACTAAAGATATAAAGTCAACAAAGAAAGCCTGGTAGCAGCTCGTTATGAGCAAATGGCTACCACTATCTATTATTAAATAGTGAACTACTACTAATTTTCAAAAGTCCAAAAGTAACAGTAAAGACAAATTTTATGCTGTAAATTTAATGGTTAGCAAATAGCTATATATGTTTAAAATATTTTTCATTTATATGGAGGATTTTCAAAAAAAACTGTCTGCAGCTTTTTTTATTGTCATAAATGATTAACTTATTGTAAGAGGTATCAATGGATATTAAGGAGACATGTAAATATAAAAGTGAATATAAACTAATCAGCGAACGCCCATATTTAAAAGGGGAATTGTTGGTGGACAATAACATGGGATTTGTAGATGATAATATAATCAAATCTTCCACTAACAGCTCAATATGTAATGCTGCTAATAGAGGTAGAGTAGCTATTTTTATTGATGGTTCTAACTTGTTTTATGCAGCTTTACAACTGAATATTGAAATTGACTATACCAAACTACTTTGCTACTTAACTAAAGGTGCTCAACTATTACGTGCATTCTTTTATACTGGAGTTGATCGTAGTAATGATAAACAGCAGGGTTTTCTCCTCTGGATGCGTCGCAATGGTTATCGCGTTGTCACCAAAGATTTAGTTCAACTTCCTGATGGTTCTAAAAAAGCTAATTTGGATGTAGAAATAGCTGTGGATATGATGAATTTGGCTCCCCACTACAACACTGCTGTTTTAGTAAGTGGAGATGGAGATTTAGCTTATGCTGTTAATGCCGTTTCTTATCAAGGAGTAAGAGTTGAAGTCGTTAGTCTACGCTCCATGACTAGTGAAAGCTTAATTAATGTTGCCGATTGCTTTGTTGATTTAGATAGTATTAAACAAGAAATTCAAAAAACTTCCCATTCAGGTTTTAATTATCGATAGTTTTCCCATAACTCATTTCATCTATCGACATATAAGTATATAATACTAAAGTCTGGTAGGTTGGTTTATTGGTAAATTCCCTCCAGCCTACCTTATCTTATCCTGCTGATGTCTTGGTTACGGATAATTACTATTATACTATGTAGTAATTTTAGCTATGACCTCTTCATGATTACAATATAAGTTATTAGTAGTATGGAGAATCTTTAAAATACCTATATTATCTTAAATAAGAATGTTTATCATACTTTTCAACACTTGTCTTACTCTCATCAAGCCTCTTGGGTGTTGGGAGTTATTTACTTACTAATTACATGCTATTTTTCACTTAATTGGTTGATATTTACTGTTCGAAATCCCAGTTCTGTCCCCGAATATAAATTTTTATCGTTAGTTATGTTTGCCATCACGAGCCTATTATGGTCCCAGGGTAAGCGCATCTCAAATTCTATTCACAAGCGGGTTGAGAGGTATCATCTTGTTGCGATAAACAAGCAGTAAGAACAGTCAGCATATAATTATTATCCATAGCTGCTCGATTAGATTTTTGGCGATTACTACGTTTCAAAGATTGCTCTAGGTTTAAAGCATTAAGAGCTATTCGCCGCAGAAGTGCTAAGTTTTGTGGAGCATGACCAGTACGGACACTACAAGCATCTTCAGAAAAAGTGACATCTAAAGTCCAACGTAACCCATTTTCCACACCCCAATGAAGACGAATCACTTGTCGTAAGTTACGAGCATCACAATTAAAACTAGTTAGATAAAACTGAATTTAACGGCTTGTTTGATTGCAAAGATGTCGTACCCGCACAACCATGACAACGCATTTAAGACCAACCCAATTGTCTTGGTTATGCAAAGTTTTCAGTTGAGAAATAGGAACACACCAAATTTGACGTTTTTCAGTACGATGATGACCTTTCTATACCCGTTTATTATAACTATGGATAATACCTTTAAAGCCTTGATGAGATAACTGTTACTCAAACCAATTTTTCACTTGTCCGTAAAGTGTAAGATTATTACCTTTGAGTGCTAAAACATAATCTGCTTTTGCATTAAAGGGCGTTGCATAAGTGCGGGATGAATTAGGGTTTGAAACCATTGATAAATCCTTGAAAATTTAGTGAAATCATCCCGCACTTATGCAACGCCTATTTCTCATCAGTAAAATAAAAATATTCTCACAAAATTTAAAGACCTTGCTTCGCACCTTTCATTGCTAAAAGTGCGGATCCATATGCTGCTTCTGTATTTTGAGCAGTGATTACGGGTACTTTCAAGAAATTTTGTCTAATTCGCGTCCATGTATTGTTAGTGGAACCACCACCAGCAGTATAGACACATGATAAGGTCTCTGCACTAAGTTGTTGTAATAGGTTATATCCTTGAGCTTCTATGCGAGCAATACTTTCTAGTATCCCATGTAAAAATTCTACAGGACTGTCTGGACGTGGTTCCATTCGTGGTGCGAAATAGGGATCATTAATAGGAAAGCGATCGCCAGGGGTTAATAAGGGATAATAGTGTAAGTTACTAGGTTGAGAAGGATCAATCTGTGCGCTCAGGTTTGCTAATTCCTCGCTGCTAAAGAAATGGTTCAGAACTGCTCCGCCTGTATTTGAAGCACCACCAACCAGCCACAAATTCCCCAAACGATGGCTGTAAATACCATATCTAACATCTTCAATCCGGGTACTACTGAGTAATTTTAATACTAATGTGGAGCCCAAGGAACTCACCGCTTCACCTGGAGAATTGGCTCCACTTGCCAGAAAGGCAGCAATACTATCAGTAGTACCCGCACATACAATACAATCATGGGGAAATTTGTACTGAAGGGAAATTTCGGGGCGTAATTTTGCAATAGGAGTGCCCGGAGACACAACTTGAGGTAGTTTAATGGGAATGGAAATATTTTTCAGCCACTGGGGATATTGGATATTCTCCACATCGTAGCCAAGTTTCAAGGCATTATGGTAGTCGGTAATACCTAATTGTCCATGGAGTAGGAACCCTAGCCAATCAGCTTGATGTGAAAAATATGTAGCATCTCTGAAGGAAGGGAATTGAGACATCCATATCAATTTGGCAAGGCTAGATGTAGCACTGAGAACAGTATGATTAACAGGAGCAATTTTTTGTAATTCCGGTAATATTGCTTTGGCATGGGCATCATTGTACATCATTGGGGCTTGTACTGGCAGACCATCAGTATCGCAGACTAAGACCGTAGAAGAAGTGCCATTAATAGCGATCGCGCCCATGTTGCGCCGATACTCTAACGGTATTTCTCCTAATAATTTCCTTAAGGTTGTTTGCCAAATAATACATTCTTTATTTCCCGTAACATCCCAGTAATGTGGAATCGTTACAACGACACATTTGTCCTCATTAATTACCACACCCCTCATTCCAGAAGTGCCACAATCGATGCCTAAGTAAAAAGTCATTTTTTGAGAAATTCTTCTAATTTGGATGAACAAACCATGGGTATTCTGACACTCCCAAGGGCCAAAAGGATGCTGATATTTCCCAATGTTTGGGTTTTACCTACTTATGAGGTTAATACAGTAGCAGATATAGCTATAATGCAGGGAGAAAAAGTCAAAATACTGTCATGAATACCTGTCACTCACATTGTGGGAGTGTGAATGACTCCTGTGGTGAATAGGATTGATAAACTACTGCATGACACTAAAGCAAAAGAAGAAGGAAATAAATTTTCGGCGTTGCATAATAGAGGGATGAATTGAGGTGTTCTACTGTGCATTGTCCATACTGCAAGTCTACGAGGATTAGAATAAATGGGAAACGTCGAGGTAAACAAAATCA
>CBZS010000814.1 GCA_000613065.1 Richelia intracellularis
TTGAGATCATCTGATGGCGCAGCAACAAAAAACCAAAGCCGCCGAGCAACAATTACTCACATTCTTGGGGTCTATTTTGCAAACCTTGAGGGATGGGGATAATCTTGACGTTTTGATTGCGACAACAATTGAGTATCTACAACAAGAGTACGATTATAATCTTGTTTGGATTGCCATCTACGATCGCTCTAATCATACTTTAATTGGGAAAGATGGCATTGCTTCTGCTGGAGAACGTAGTTTTGCCAAGCAAAGAATTTTACTTAATCCCGGAAGTTTACTAGAGCAAGTCGTAATGGAACAGCGTGCTGTAGGTATAGCCGATTTGCGGGAAGAAAGTCGTGCCGAACAATGGCAAGAACTAGCACGGAAGCACCAAGTTCAAGGGGCAATGATTTTGCCTTTGTGCCATAAAGGGAATTGCTTGGGAATTGCCTTACTAGGTAGTCAACACTGGGGCTATTTACTAGCGGGGGAAAGCAAAGCAAAGTTGATGATAGTTATAGGCGAACTGGGACTACTACTACATCAATATGAAGTGGAATGGCAACACCGCCAAAGTAAACGTCCAGAGCAACTGCTGTTAAAACTTTTGGAAAGTCTACAAACCATGGAAAATTTAGAACAAAAGCTAGAAGCTGTTGTTCATAATACCCATGAATTTATTAATCCTAGTCGTACTAGTATTTATTGGTTTGAAAGGCAAGAGCGTTATTTTTGGTTAAGGGTAAGTAATCAACCAGGAAAAGTCGGCTTTCATCAAATTCAACCAATTTTAGGTGGAATTAAATTAGATGAACTGAGTGATTTTTATTATGCCTTAGCTGTGAATCAAGTTGTTTGGCTAGGAGAAAACCGTAGTTCTTTTAAAAGTAGCTTTACCAAACAGTTACTACAACGTTTAAAAGTACGCAGTTTGTTAGCTGCACCCATAATTTGGCAAAAAGATTTACTGGGTTTTTTGTCAGTAGAACAAAAAAGATCTCACAATTGGACAGAAGCAGAACAAAATTTTGTTAAAGGTGCTGCAGGCTTAGTTTCTTTAGTTTCTCCTTTAGATACAATAGAATCTTCTCTCCAAAAAATTCAAGCAGACGCTGAATTAGCTAGCCAGGTTGTCCAAGGAATATATAGTCATCAGGGATTCGAAAAAATATTATATAACTGTGCTACTAAAGTATTAGAGAGGCTGACGGCTAGCCGATTTATGTTGTTGCAGTATAACCAAGAAGAAAATAACTATCAGTTTCTATTTCAGAATCAGCCCCATAACCGTCAGCCCTTAAAGTTTGTGATGGAATCACTTAAGGAAGTTGATAGCAACTTATTACATAGAAGCACTACCGCCATCAGTATTGAAAATTTGGAAGAAGATTTGCGGTTCTATAATTGGCGGCAGAATTTACTTAATGCTGGAGTGCGAACGCTACTCATAGGTAATTGTCGCCAGGGTCATGAACCAGAAGCAATTTTAGCGATCGCAGCAGAGTCTCACCGTTCTTGGAGCATTCAAGATCAAGAACTATTATTAGTTATTGCCCAACAGATAGGTGTAATTGTACGTCAACAGCAGTTACATAAACAAAACGAACAACAAAAACTTATATTACAAAATTTCCAAGAATCTCTTAATCTCCTGGAGATTTCTCTTAATCCAGAAGTTAAAACAGAAGAAAATCATTTAGAAAAAAGCACACTTAAACAAATAACATCTATTATTAAAGCACCTTTAGTCGTTTTCCTGGGCTGGAAACCAAAAGATAATTTGGTGACGGTTCTACCTGGTGTAGTTACGAATAAGAAATATGAAATTGATACTAGTCAATCTATAAGTATTGCCACAGAAGCATTAATTCATTGGGGATTAACTACAGATAGTTATTTTAGTTTATCTATAAATGACATACCTGAAGCTAGCAAAAAATGGTTGACTGGTGAAGATATTGGTCAAATTTTAATATTTCCAGTACGCACTAGTACAGAAGAAAAACCTACAGGAATTATTTTGATTGCAGATTGTCATCAACGTCAGTGGTTAAATAC
>CBZS010000815.1 GCA_000613065.1 Richelia intracellularis
TGTAATTTCATTCCATTGATTTATCGTCTGTTTTACTTGTCCTAAAACAAGACGATGTTCACTCGACCATGCACTAACTAGATGTAACGCTGATTTACCCTGTTCTCTATCATAGGAACCATTGAGGGTCTTACCATCAATGGGAATTACCTGTGCTCCTGGGGCTTCAACTATTGATTCTACCCAACCTCGAAACCATCGCTCAAATACTTTTGGGTTAATGACTTCAAACACCCGTAGAAAGGTATCTGGACTTGGAATGCCCTCTGGTAAAGCTAAAAACTGCTCCAATCAGTTGTATTTACTCAATCTATAATTTTCCATGTCCTCCCATGCCTTACCTCCTGCAATCACTGATAGTATTCCAATGATTAAAATATCTGTTAATAAATGGACAGGGGTTCTTTCTACAGGTGGGTCTTCTATCTCACTAAAAACTAATGACATTTTTTCTGTCAATGCAGTGGCATTGGCTATACTCAAATGTTTTGAGCTTTTAATTTTTGGTTTTGAAGATTTGAAACCGGTAGGCGCAAGCCTTCTTGTCAGATATACCATTCATTAGACTAACCCGTTCAGTTCAGATATACCCTTTGCGTCCTTAGCATACTACTTCATTTCTTTAATACTTAAATCTCCATTTTGGTCCCCCACCAGTGTTCCAGCAACTGGGGAAGATTGGCTGGCGTAGGGGAGTGCCAGGTGGGGGTATGAGTGTTTATTGGCCTTACTCAAGGTCTTGATGCCCCTACCTGGCACCACGGAATCTAGGGAAGCGTTCCCCAGTTGCGTCAACTTTTTTTGGCACGAAGTGCCCGTCGTTGGCGTTGGCACTTGACAATAAATACATACTTCACAATTATGTACAACAATCTGTAATTTTCACTACAAAATTAGATCCGCTTACCCTGATATGCATATATGTATACGACCCCGGTACTTTGTCCTGATTCATTAGCATAAGGTGCGCCTATGACAACAATTTCACCATCGGTAAACACATCAAAACCGAACCAAGTGGGGCTAGGAAAGCGATCGCCTTTAAGGACAGCCGTGGGTTCCCACGGCTGTCCTTAAAGGGAAAATATATAGACTGTGTCTCCATCAAAGCCAGCAACCACAGCTAAATTGTTGCTCTATCTAAAGATTGGACTTTGGACAAAAAAGAGTGTGTTCGCGGATTATCTACGCGAACACACTCTTGATTAATCTTGCTTATATTTTTCAGCTTATTCTATCAAATCTGCTGAAGCTTGGACTAAGGTATCTATAGCTTGTCGTAGTCCTTCAATTTTGGCTCTTGTAGCTACTTGATCAACTGCCATGA
>CBZS010000816.1 GCA_000613065.1 Richelia intracellularis
AGCGAGGTACTGGGCGATTGTATTTTTGCAGTAAATTTGAGTCAAATTGAACCGTGGGCTGGAAAATTTTCATGGGACTAATACTTAAAAATAGTTGTTGGATTTTAGTTTTTGAGGCTCAGGAAGATTATTCACGTAATACTCCCAAGGAGTAAGATTGAAGAAATAGAAATAATATTTACAGGCTTAAGCAATAATTACACTGTAGTTATGAATATTGAAGTAAAGGGAAGAATTTGACCACAGTGTCAGTTGTAATGGTGAAGAGAAAAACAACCAGACTGGGAACCGGGGTGGTAAGCGAATTGTTTACTCAGCAGCAATTAAGTTTGTGGAATTGTAACTGCTTTGTATAACGTGGCTACTGTTACTATTGGTTCGGTGTTGACTGACAATCAAATCGAATACATCTTTATCAATTGCTGCTTTCACTTCTGTCTCTAATTCATGCAAAATGTCATGGTTGAGTTGAAAGGCATAGTTAGCTTCATCTATAATTTTCTGTGATAAGCTATGTCCTATGGGAAGTGAATTTAAGGCGTGGCGGTATTTTGCCTTAAAAGTTTTCCTGGCTTCAGCTATAGGCAAACTATCAAATTCATATAATGCTGTTCCCTTATCCGGTGGCAACTTGATGGCAGCACGTACCATAGTTCTTAAACTCGAACCACCAGACAAATCACCCATATACCGTACATAAGCATGAGCTACTAACAACTCTGGCGTTGTATTGACTAAATTTTGAATATGAGTCACATAAGCATTTGTACTAGATGAAGGAGTAATTTGTTCCCGCCAGTTTTCACCATAGTAAAAAGCTAAGTCCTTCACCAAATTTTGGCAGCGATTTAACTCGGGAAAGCAAATCATTCCCACCACTGGATGCTCTTGATAACGCTCCAGTTCCTCTTCCAAGGCAATATAGACAAAATATAAGTTCGCTATTAATAGCCGAAAGGGCTGCGTTTCCACTATCCCCTTAAAAAAACATTGCATGAATACTGTATTTTCCGCTACCGCATGGGATTGTTTTGTCCCTTCCCGCAATCTAGTTGCTAAATCCCTACTCATGCTCCGTCCTTAATTTACATCCATTCTTTTTTGACTTTATATCTATATAGTAATGCAAATAGGCCTAAGTTTTCAAAACTTAACTAATCTCCATGACAAATAGTAAAAGTGGGAGTGAAGGTGGCAATTATTGGGGTTACTGAATCTAACAATGAATATTAAATCAAAAGCTCACTCTGTCTTGCGAGCAAGCTTCTGCTTCAATTCCAATTAATCGCCAACATACGTATTGCTATAAAATGCAAAAATTGGAACTTTAGGAACAATTTTTGTTACAAATTAGATGAAGCGCAGAGAAATTATTAGTAAAAGTGCGATAGCAACAGCCGCAGCCACTACCACAGTAGCTTGTAGCCGTCGGTCAACGACTTCTGGAACCAGTAAGAGTTTACCCACAGTCAGATGGAACATGGCAACAAGCTGGCCTATATCTTTAGGTATTTTCAAGGGAGCAGAAACCATTGCAGAACGCGTCAAAAAGATGACTCATGGGCGTTTTACCATTAAGCCCTATGCTGGGGGAGAACTAACTCCACCATTACAGGTATTAGATGCTGTGAGGCAGGGAAAAGTTCAATGCGGTCACACAGCCAGCTATTATTACATTGGTAAAAGTTCGACA
>CBZS010000817.1 GCA_000613065.1 Richelia intracellularis
CAGCCTTTACAAGCACTAATATTGGTGATTGGACAAGAGAAAGGGTTAATAAACTGGAGTTATGGCGCGGTGGACGGGTCTTTTTCCCCCTGGAAAGGGCGGTGGAGATGGTGTTCCTTATGGTGGAAAAGGAAAGGGTATTTTTATACACACTCTTACTGAAGGCTCAGGAATGCCTTTATCCAATCCCACCACACCTGGCAATGGTAGTGAAACAGATCAGGTGATACCACTTCTAGACAGTGTAAAGGTTAAGACCAACAAACGCGGTAGACCCCGTAAACCCCTGAAAGTGCTTGCTGCTGAAAAAGGCTACGATTCTAAGCATAAGCGCGCTGCTTTACCTAGACGTGGTATTCGCAATGGCCCAAGCGGGTTTGGAAGACAAAGAAGAACAAGGGCAGACCCATTAAAATTTCCGTCCCACGTTTTCAACAAGAACCTCGTTTCCCATGATTGAAAAAAAATATCGTCGTCTTGTTTGTTGCCAGATGGGAAATAATTTCAGCTTGTTTTGATGCTTTTTTGTCTCTTGCAACAATCCATATTTGGATTAACAAAATTATATTAGTGGGATAAGCTCATGGTTTAGGTCCCCTAAAGTTTGTAGAAGATGAAGTTTCTCGGCGGGTAAAGTGGCCAGAAAGGTCAGTGGGTAAATTACTTATAGAAACAGTCTCCGCCGGAGATGTGGTCATTTTCGCCGAAATTAGCCCCATGGCTCGCTCTAGCCTTCAAATTTTAGAAATACTCGAATGCTGTATGCATCAGGGAATTAGCGTCCATATCGCCAAACAAAAGATGGTTATTGATGAGTCGTTACAAAGCGGGATTGCAGCTACTGTGTTAGGTTTGGCAGCGGACATTGAGCGAGAATAAATCTCTTTGAGGACGAAGGAAACACTGGCTAAATGCAAGGCTGAAGGGAAACCCATAGGAAGACCAAAGGGGAGACGTTCGCAAAAGCTTAAGTTGGATGCTTTTGAGGCGTTGCATAAGTGCGGGATGAATTAGCGTTTGAAACCATTGAGAAATCGTTGAAAATTTAGTGAAATCATCCCCTGATTCAGCAACGCCAAAAAAATAACTGTAAATCTTTACCTCAAGCAGTGGGGTTATGAGCTGGATAAACTGTCAAGACAACCACCAGCAGTTAGCTTCCAAGCCGAATGCAGCAACGATTGTTGGCATTTTGACCTGAGTGTAAGCGACCTCAAACACTTAAAAACTCCGGCTTGGATGAACCCAGAACGGGGTCGTCCCCTATTGATGCTTTACAGTGTGGTAGATGACCGCAGTGCTGTTGCCTATCAGCAATACCACGGAGTATACGGAGAATATGTGGAAGCTGCTCTGCGCTTTCTGTTCACCGGGATGTCTGCAAAGAAAGTTGAAGACTTTCCGGCGTTGCTGAATCAGGGGATGATTTCACTAAATTTTCAACGATTTCTCAATGGTTTCAAACGCTAATTCATCCCGCACTTATGCAACGCCGACTTTCCCTTTCAGGGGATTCCCCAGATGCTGTATATGGACAATGGTCCCATTGCCCGCAGTCTGGTTTTTCAGAAAGTAATGTCATACCTAGGGGTGGAGGTAAAAACCCATATGGCCAAAGGCTCTGATGGGCGAAGAGTAACCGCTCGTGCCAAGGGCAAGGTGGAGCGAGCGTCCTTTCCGCAGCGTCAAACAGATGCATGAAACACTCTACCATCTCTACGCTCCGGAGACGAAAGAGGAAGTTAATAGCTGGTTGATGCAGTTTTTGCTCCACTACAATAGCCAACCCCACCGCAATGAACCCCAGTCCCGGATAGAAGATTGGGTTGCCAACCTACCACGAATAGGAATTCGTCAAATGTGCAGTTGGGAGAGATTCTGCACCTTTGCCAGAGAACCACAACGGCGTAAGGTGGGCATTGATGCTCGTGTCTCCGTCGATGGGGTTTCTTACGAGGTAGACCCAGATTTAGCCGGGGAAACGGTGATTCTTTTTTGAGTTTCATTTGAGACCGAACTGTATATATAATTCCAGGAGCAACGTTATGGTCCCTATAGCCCTGTGGGTAGTCCTATTCCCCTTCATCGCTACCGCAGTTTCAAGAAAACTCGAACCCATAAGAGAGCCTACCGAATTACCCAGTTAGCCAAACAGTTAGATTTACCTGCTACCGCAAGTGGGGCAGTTCCTTGTTCAGCCCGCCAAAATAATGTCATCTCCTTTCCTATCCAGTCCTTTGTTGACCCAGATCCTTTTCAGCTATTCTTCTTCCCCAATGTCATTGCCGCGAAAAGAGCTATTGCTGATTGATGATTTGGGACGGGCACTGGCTAAATTGACACCGGAACAATTGGCGAAAGTAAATTCTATTGTGGAGAAAACTTTAGGTAATTTTTTAAACAGAAATTACCAGCTAAAGGGGTTGAATCAAGATATTCCATTTGGGCAACAGTGGATTTCGCTGTAATTTAGACTCGACTTGTTTCATAGCTTTCTTTGTTAGAGAAATCCCTTTTTGGTAAACAGTTTTACTTAAACTCAAGATAGGATATAAGCCTTTCCAATTCATACTCGAAGCCCAGGAAACCATGACTTCAACATCAACAAGCTTCGCCCCCCCCATTCCAATGCTGGTCAAGAATACCCCAACAACCCTCTATGGGATTGTATTTACTATGGTAAGGAGATAGTAAAGTAATTGAATTGGTATATTTAGGAGATCAACAAACTCAACCATCCTTTTTTTTTATTGAGTTCTTACTCCACTACTTTTCGGACCATTATCAACTTTAATTTGTATCAGTTCGTTATCCTGCTTTTGTTCTGGTGTCATTGTCTTCCACCATTGAATTAGAGTATCAACAATAAAACCCCTGGTTTTATAAGAACTGAACTACCAAAGTTAATATACAATAATTGGCCACTATCTTCATCAAGAATCCCACAGGGAGTATATTTTTCTGTGGATCCCATATCATGATCCTCAGCTTGATTGTCTCCTCTGGTTTTTCCACCACGAGAATTAGCCCCGATATTAACGGTAGCTTTGCATCCATGCTTAGTCATTTGACTTTGAGGCTTGTTTGTTGATTGCGGCTCAAATTCTTTGATGTTGTTGAAGATATCATCCGTTTGTGGAATTTTTTTTGAGGTTTGGCTTTTACTACTTTACGAAGACAATAGCCCATTCGATTCAATACTTGTGCCATTGTACTGGCGCAAGGCAATTGCTCCTGGGTAAATCCCTGTTCTTTGAGTTTTTCTAGTGCGGATGTTGGTGTTAACCGGGTATAGGCTAAGGAAGTTTTAAATGTTGGGTCTTGTTGAGAATCAGATTGTGCAATTTGTCCCAGGGATAATGCCACAAGAGAAGAAGTTGTTTCTCCTGGCAACGCTTTGCTGTGCTAAAGGCTGATTGTAATCCCACACAGATTATCCCTGTTCTTTTTTCCCCTAACCCTAACTCTATATTTTCTCTACTCCAAGGGAATACTGTTTGTGCTAACCTTGCTCTACCTTGGCAATATTTCAACGTCATCTGAGCTTGAAAGCCCCGAGGTTCTACTCCATTCATTTTCCATGCTGCCAACCGCAAGTCTTCTATTTGTGATCTTGTTAATGATTTGGGTTCCTCTGCTGGGTCTAGCATACTCCAAAATACTTGCCCCTGTTTTTTTACTCATCAACATTACATCTTCCTTTCATTGGTAAATTATTTCTTATAAATCACCTTAAAGAAAAAAGAGGTGATGCAGCAAATTAGAGATTACTTTTACCCCAAATCTGGGAGCTCACCATGAATCATGAGGTGATGGATGGATTACTTTGGTTTGGATAAGGAATTCCACCATTTGGGTTTTTTTGAAACTGAAGAACATACCCATTTGTCAGCATAACTCCAGAAAATCATCCGTACTGGAACATTGGTTGCTGTGTCTGGTATTGTTGGCTTTGGCAAGACGAGGACCTTACAACCCCTGAAAGAGCAACTAAAACAAGGTAAGGAAATTATCGTCTCCCGTTCTCTAGCTGTGGATAAAGAGCGTGTGAGTGTGGGGACTTTAATCACTGCTTTGTTCTATGACCTGTCCACAAAAGAAAATTTAAAACTGCCCACTCAAACAGAAAAACGGGAGCGTAAACTCCTGTCTCTGATCCAAAAATGCCGTAAGCCTGTGGTTTTGTTTGTTGATGATGCCCATGCTTTGCACAAGCAAAGCCTAGTTAGACTGAAGCGGTTGATAGAGGTAGTTCGGCAGGATGGGGGGATTCTCTCAGTAGTTTTAGCTGGTCATCCCAAACTTAAAAATGACTTGCGTCGCCCCTCCCTGCAAGAAATTGTTGCCCGGACTCGTGTCTTTAGTTTAGAAGGCATTCGCGGTCGTTAAAGGGAGTATATTGAATGGGTTGTTCAACTCTGGGTCTATTCTTAAATAATGTGGGTCCAACACCCTTCTTATTATCAAAGAATCTGGTCCCAAAATTGTCTTGTTCTCGGGTCGAGGCTTTCTTGTTATTGGGTCGCTACATGTAAAGAAGAGCTTGAAATGATGAGCTGTCAGAATATCTGGCAACGAAAGATGAGGAAGATTAACTGGATTCGACTGGTCATTTTGCGCTACAATTATTGGATATGTAATAGTTTGCAAGAGCGGGGTGTTTAGTAGCTTCTGCGCTGTTGTAATTTTTAGGCACTCCTGTTTTTTTTTCAAGTGCCTGTTACAGAATCCCCCTTCAGCTGATACGCTTTAGGTAAGTTTTTCTTAATAAAGAAAGAAAGATTTGGTTGAGTCTCTCTTGGTGTGCGTACAGGTGGTGCTGGCGCGGGAAGCATCACGGGCCAGCACCACCTTTTTTTTGCATCAAACAACAAAGCCACATCCTGAGTAGGGTGTGGGTTGATTAGTATTTTCTTGCCAATGGCTAATGTTTGGCGAACCACGACAAGTCCTCGTTCGGCTTCTTGTTGGGCAATCCTTAACCCTTGTTGGTGTAGCCGCGGTATCTCTTCGAGTCTAGTAATACTGCGCTGCAATCGTGCTGTTGTTTGAGAAGTAGCGCGTACTTCCCTACGGTTAGCATTCTGGATTGTTCGGATTAAATCAATCTCATGTGCTAACTGTTCTAATTGCTCATCGATAGTGTTTAACCGGATGTTGATATCTTCCGGTTGTTCCGCGTGACTCATGCTGTGTCCTCATCTTCATGTCACTGCCTTGACGGTGTAACTTTGCTGCATTTTTGGATTAAGAAGCATCTTTTTTACTCTTGATCTAATGCTGGCAGAATTCGGAAGTTAAAAACATCTGCCCAAGTCTCTACGCCGTGGTTATTAGCCAACTCTACTTCTAGCAGTTTGAACCTTTCCCAATCGCGGTCTGAAATGGCAGCAAACATCCGCATGACTGCACTTAGGGGTATTTGAGTTGCTGTTTCAGTCATAAACAATATCCTCAAAAATACAAACTATCGACAGAATCCCTTTTTAAAACAAGTGCATGACAAGCCCAGAAAAAATAATGCTAGGCGAAAGCCCATAGATGCAATAGTCATGTTCAAAATGCTTGTGCTGCAACAACTGTACAACATCAGTGATGAAGAACTGGAGTACCAGGTAAATGACCGACTATCGTTCATGAGATTTTTGGGCTTGGGACTAGCAGAACCAGTACCAGATGCAACTACAGTTTGGTTATTTCGGCAGCAGTTGAAGCAGCAGGGTCTTATTGAAGAACTGTTTGAGCAATTAATTTGATCGGTAGCTGAGAGACCAAGGCTACCAAGCTAAGGGGGGTCAAATAGTAGATGCCACACTGATTCCAGGTCCCAAGCAGCATAAGACTAAGGAAGAGAAGCAAAAACTTGCCCAAGGAGAAATTCCCGAAAGTTGGCAGCAAAAGCCTCATCGCTTGTCCCAGAAGGATACCGATGCTCCCTGGACAAAAAATAATGGTCAGAGTTACTTTGGTTATAAAAACCACATCAGTATCTATGTAGAGTACGGTTTTATTCGTCACTATCAAGTCACGGATGCCTCAGTGCATGATTCCCAAGTGTTAGGGGCACTGTTGGATGAGCAAAACCAGGGAGAAGAGGTTTGGGCAGATAGTGCCTATGGTAGTGAATCTATTGAATGGATTTTACAGATTTTACAATTCCTCAGTCACATTCATGAACGAGCCTACCGCAATCATCCATTGACTGCAAAACAGAAAGAAAAGAATCGAGAGGGTTTTCAAGTCAGAGCTAAGATCGAACACCTTTTTGGTTACTGGGTTAATGAAATGGGAGGCAAGTTAATGGGTTCCATTGGTAAGCAGTCAGTCAAGGCGACTATTGGAGTGAAGAATTTAGTCTACAACTTCAAACGTTATGGATTTTGGGAGAATAAAAATCCTAAAGCTGTGGGATAGTTGCATCTAAATTGGCTCTCTTGAGGCAGATTTCAACTAGAAATCGTTCCGGTTGAGCTATTTTTTGCCCAACTTCACTTTCTTGTAGTTCTTCGAACCCCCTCAGAGAACCTAAGACTTGATTAATGGAGGTGCCCACTTGTTATTACCGCTATACAAAAGTCCAGCTTTTTACCGTTCTTAGTATATCCATTCAGCAACGCCCTCTATTCTTGCTATTTTTATTGACTTTCCAGGTATGGTCAATATTGTGGGGAGATATGCAATCCAAAATTCCTGAAGCTTTACATTAATTGTGCTGACTCGTACAATCTTTTCAGCATAGCCATCAATTTATCACCATATTCGATATCTGCTGACCACCTACCAGACAATTGATTAATTAGGGGAGCGACACCACGAGTGACGAAGCGAAAGCGCGGATCAATAGCATCTTGAACTAAGGGTTCTAAACTAGCGTAGGCTTTTAAGTGTTGAATATGTGCCCTGACACCAAGTCTGGGACTATCGAAAGATGCTGCTTCTGTTCCTCCACCCACCGTACCTAAACCAGCAAAGTTATTTTGCTCTGGTCTAATATCACCACCAAAGCGGAGAAATCCAGTTTCTATACACATTTGACAAAAAGCTATATCGTAATCAACTCCCTCGGTGGTGCCTTCTTCTCGGTATAGTTTGGGTAAGTTTGGAAATTTAACTAAAGCATTCTCGTTATTATTTCGCAAAAATAATTGTAATTGTACTTCAGAAGTATTGCCGTGGGACATAATTAGGTCGATTTGACCGGGACAAATAGCTAAATTGGAACGTAGGATTACTGTACGAGTTGCTCCATCCCAACGTACAGATACGTTAAATTCTCGCAATTCGATCGCTTTAATATATACCACTTGTCTGTAGCTAATGCGTCGCACATTAGCTACAGACAAGTCAATGCGTAATCTATCTACTAAGTCTACGGGAATGTAAGCGTTAGCATTAACTAAGATTCCTTGTTCTGGATAGTTTTGTCCATTAATTTTAATCTTGATAACAGGATAAGTTACTTCGGGTGGGGCAGAACCAGGATCGATAATTCGGCTCCAGGATGCGAGCCCATCAGCAATGCCTTGAGCAAAATCACGACGACGGTTTTGCAGTAAAGTCCGATCGTCTGGACTAGTGAGAAAACCAACTTGTAAATATACGGAAGGTACCGCCACTTGGCGACAAAATGATAAGCTACCCAAACCACTCTCTGTATCAGGTTTTACTCCCCGATTTGGCAGTTGGAGAACGCGACGTAATAGCCCTAGAAGCAGCAAATCTGCGTGTTTTTTGCGCTCATCATTATTAGTGATGTAAAAGGCACTTGCACCCCTAACAGAGGGGCTTCTAGCTGCATCTGCGTGGATTTCAACCGCCACATCTCCCCGGCGATCGCGGGAGTTAATCCAATTGATTGTTTTTGCTGCACTCAAGTCATCGGGAACTGATAGGACTTCAAAACCCCGTCCCCGTAATTCAATCACAATTAAATCACGCAACAGAATCATTTCTCTTGCTTCCGTAGTTCCACCTGCAATGGAACCAGGATCTATTCTTCCCCCTTCTCTACCTCCGTGAGCTGCTGAAATAAAGATACGCCCCATTTTAAGTATTTCCTCTTATATCAATCAAACTTCGGCTTCGCTCAGTTTTAACCATGAGACATTTTATATATCCCAAGTATGGCAACAACAATATAATAGCGATCGGTTTCGTTTTGGAAAGAGTGCATTGGTGACAAGTTAAGCTTGCATCGCAGTTCTCAATGGGGTTTGATGAGATACTTTAAATAAAAATTCAGGGGTTTCTCCCAGTTGTTGAGGAAAAGGGGCACCAATCAATTTTATGTTAGGTTTTCGTTTCCGTTTAACAATTCCTAAATCCTGATTTTCCCGAGCAGCAAAATATTTCACCGGGTCAGAAGCTAGACCTTTTTGGTATGCCACAGAAAAATGATAAAGGCCACGATAAATCATTTGGGTGCGATTCTTTGAGGAAGACGGGGAGTGGAACTTAGACAGGTATTGGATGAGGTGGAGGGGTAGTAGAACAACGAGCTTTGAGAACTTGCTTGAGCAAAGGAATACCACTAGAGTACAAAGCCAGGTGATTGGGTTTATGTTCTTGTTGTAGATGAAGCAGCCAATACTCATCCCAATCGCCACTGATTTATAAAGAACTCAGGGGTAAAATAGCCTCAGCACCCCTCATGGTCCATCTAGCCCCAGTAGATATCCATCCTGTCTTTAATCAGGTGGCCACAAGCACCCTCAATCACCCCGTGGCGATGGGGAATCAAGCTTTTAAGTAATCGTCATATTTGAGGTATTTGGCATTGTTAAGTAAATATCTAGCATAGGTATCCACGGGTTTACCTTCTTGGGGGGTGAGTTTGGGTAAAGTGGCACTCCGGCGCATACCTGGGGCAACTAAACTTGATTTACCTTCAAGGATAAGCTGTAAACGTTTGCTCACCCAAGGTTCTGCCTATGTTTAAGTCTGAGAAGAAAAGACAAATGCAGCTTTCCATAAATACTCAATCACATGGATAATATCCCTGTCTTAGTCCATGAGAGAGAATATTGCTGTGCTGGTAGATTAAACTCCCCATCCAAAGGAAATAGCCTATTTATCTTTCTTCCTCCATAACCGATTCTATTGGCGATTACTGTGCCAAATAATGTGGTCAATTTCCGCGACAATGTTTTCTTGTGTGTTCTGTTTACTGAGT
>CBZS010000818.1 GCA_000613065.1 Richelia intracellularis
GGGCTTTCTTCGGCACTGATTGCCTTTTCCCCATCCAGCCAAATTTCGTAATATGCTCCTGTTTGCGGTGTGAGTAGGTCAGCAATTTTATCCGCATATTCCCAAGCATACTGATATTCTGCCCTATTTTTAAAGGGTGCAGGAGGTGCCATAACATTGCGGTTTAAATCCCCACAAGCTCCCAAAGTCGAACCCATACCCTTAACAATAGTTGCGATCGTTGCCTTGAGGTTCTTCTTCAAAATCCCATGCAACTGAAACCCTTGTCTTGTAGTTACTCGCAGGGTATGATTTCCATACTCATCAGACAGTCGATCCAGAGCCAAATAAAGCTCGGGGGGAATAAAACCACCAGGACTTCTGGTACGCAGCATCATCTGATAATCTTTTTCCTGCCCCTTGACTCGATTGTCACGGTTATCCTGCTGGTAGGAACCATGAAACTTAAGAATTTGTATAGCTTCTTCACTGAAGTGAGTTGTATCCTGAAGTAACTCGGTTGCTACAGGCTCGCGCAGAAAATTACTGCGTTCCTTTATGCCTTCTACTTTGGAAGGCTTTTGGCTAGTTGTCGCAGGAGGAGCAGATTTAACCATTGCAGTTGTCGTCGTTTTCTCAATAAGGCATCAGCAACTGCCGAAGTAGGAATTTAGCAGCACCCATTCGGCTTATTTCCCCGGTAATCCGGTCGGATTTTAGAAGAATATATATAATATTACCACGGGAAAAAGCCGGGTTCGTTAGTAATGCAACACTTAGTAAACCCAGCAATATTAGTTATTAATTATCAATTTTTAGTTACGAATTATCCCTGTGTTTGGGTAGACATAATCACAACCTTACCTTAGTTGATAATCGGTGTGAGGTGATAGCTGATTGATACCTATGACTCATGGGTTGTCATCAATGCTATTATCCATTATTTGAAACGATAACCGATACCGCCATTAATACTAACCGCAGAACCAGAGTTATCCTTGTAGGCGTCAACACGGAGGGTGGCATTACTGTAGATGAGGAAATTTCTACCAATTTTAGATTCCACTCCAGCTGTCACGGCTAAACCCGGATTTCTCACCAAGATTGAAAAAAGAGGGGTCTAAAACTGCCAATATATATGTATATTGCACAAGAATCTCAGCAGTTTAAAGGATGACCCCAAATAAAAATCATTCTATAGCGGAACAGTTTGTATTTAGACAGGTAAAGTCATGTCCAGTTGTAGTCAATTTAAAGGGAGAGCCTGTAACATCCGATGCAGGGTTAGTTAACATTCATTGCGGAACTAGACAGAGAAAGAGAAATAACATCACGATTTGCAAGATGTTTCAAAGATTACCGAGACCCCAATAAAGTTTTATATCCAGTTCATAACTTAATTGCACAAAGGATATATATATGGCTTAATCATGGGGTATGAAGACATAAATGACCATGAAATTCTACGTCACGCTCCAATATTCGCACTTGCGGAAGGAAAGGTTATTAACTCAGAACAAGAATTAACTACTTTGGCGGGGAAAAGCACCTTAAATCGTCTCGAACATTGTCCAGAAGACGTATCTTCAATAGAAAATAGTCGGTATCATCGTATTGACTATGATGCTAAGGCGATAGAAACACTTTTAGTTGAGCTATTTTTAGAATCTTATCATCAGCCACCGCGACAGATAATAGATTTAGATGTGACGGATGATTTAGTTCATGGTCATCAAGAAGAAACATTCTTGAATCCGTATTACAAAGGATATTGTTATGCTCCCCTTTATATTTTTTGTGGGAAACATTTACTTGCTGCAAAACTTCGTGCATCCAACTTAGACCCGGCAGCATGGGGGTCAGAAGAATTACAAATTGGATTAATAAGTAATAGCGCTCTCTGATTTTAAATAACTGTTCTGCTGGGTTAATTTACTTGATTTAACCCAACAAGTTGGTGTGTCAATTTTTATCACTATTTTGTTCTGATTTAAGTATATTTCAATTTGAATGTATTTTATATATCTTTTGTATACTCTGTTTTTACTTCGTAGTCCTTGTCATCTGCAAGGAATTTGACAATGTGCCAATTAATTTATCCTAAATCTGGCTCATCCAAGTGTTTTTTTCTCACTTGTGAGAAATCCGGGTTATGTCCTTATATTGAAAACTTCAATTTCCATTTACCCACACTTTAGAAATTCATCCGTACCTATTATGCTTAAACTATATGCAAATAAATTGAAAATTATTGCTTGGAAAGAATAACAGGTTTTGTTACTAGCATTTCAATGCGAACTAAAAATTACCTATAAACCTTGACAAAAAAAAAATCATGGTTTGCGATTAAATTTTAAGCGAAATGAACATATATTAAAAATCATATTTTTTTACAATTAAACAGAATATAGTAAGTACTCAAGTTCAGAATATAACCATTGTTTAAACATTTGGTCTATAATTTCTCTATATTTTTTAGTATTTAATTCTGCAGCAATAAAATCTTCTACCATAAAAAGATGATAACCCTTCTCCATTCTAATGGGACCAATGGGATTTTTCGGAGGTGTAGTGAATATCATATCAGCAATCTTTTCAGGCAAAGACCAGCGAGAAACTTCACCTTCATAGCCACATTTTTGTCTACATTTTTCATCTAGATGAAATTGATGAGCGGCTTCGTAAAAACTGATTTCTGCAGATTCAATTTGATAGTAAATCTCCTGAGCTAATTTAACGTCATCAATTATAATTTCATAAAGTATAGCTTGCTCAAAATATGGACGTTTTTGCCGAAAAAAATCTTCTACATCTTGAGAAAATAATTCTTCTGCTAATTTCTCGGCAATTAACCTATCTCTAATGCCATTTTCCCAGTCTCTAGGTGTTGCTAATTGCTCAGACAACCACGCTATTGTATCAGTTGCTTTTTCTAATTTTTTTTCCCTGCGTTGACGATTAGCTTCTGCTTCAATTTCTTCAATGGTAACATTGACTGCCATATTATTAGCAACATCATTGATTATCCTTTGAAATAAAATTCTTTCATAAATTTCCCGCAAAAGCATTTCTGTTTTGAGGAAATTGACTATTTCGTCAGGTTCGATAAATATTTTGGCAATGTTACTCATTAGTATAGATTATGGTCAGGGAAAAGAGAGTCTGCTAGTAATTTAATAATCGGTGTCACAAGCTATCAGTTAGGACTAAAAGCCAGTACCATACCGCATCTATACACCCTGATAAGAATCTTGCAATTTGAACTATCTAAAATTAGACTTAATATTCTAAGGATATTAAGTCTAATTTTTTACATGATTTTACTATGACATAAAATTTATACCCTACAATGTTCTAAATACAAATTGTTGAAAATACTGAAAAATTGTAGTTTTTCCGCGTATTTATACAAGTAAGTACTAGCGTTCGCAGTTACGAATTTGGCTAATAATATCTTGATACGCAGCTATAACTTGATGAGCGATCGCATTCCAAGTGTAATGTTTTAAGGCATAATCCCTTGCATTACGTCCCCTTTTCTGTGGTTCCTGGGGATTTTGCAGAGCTTCTGAGATTAATTTTACTAGGCTTGTGACGTTTGTTTCTCCTACCCATCCAGATTCACTATCCTGTACCTGGTGGCAAATATGTACTCCATCGGAAATTATAACTGGTATTGCTGCTGCCATGGCTTCAGCCACTGCAATACCAAAGTTTTCGTAGTAGGATGGTAAGACAAATATATCAGCAATTTGGAGTAAAGCTGATTTCATTTCACCCGTAACAAATCCTGTTATGGTTGTGTGCGATTGTAAAATTTAATTTTCAATCTTTAATCTAATTTTTTCTTCGTATTTTTGGTCTTGGGGATTGCTCCCAGCTAAAATAAAATGAAAATTGCAGTCGGAATTTAATAATTTCTCTAATGCCGGAATTAATAGTTATAAACCTTTTTTAGTATCGATACGGGACATAAAGAAAATGATGGTTATATCGGTGATAACCCCTAATTGTTGATTAGTCTTTTCATACTCTTGAATATTATTTGAATCTTCCCTGTTATTCACTCCTAAAGGTATGACTAAATCTTTCGTTGATACTCCAAATTTATAGGAGACTTTAGCTTCTTGTTGACTAGTAAAATGAATTGCTGCTGCACCCTCTAAATTAGAGCGTTCTATTATTGCTGCATAAAATTGTTTTATATATTTCTTCTTCTGCAAATCTGAGGGATATAAAGTTCCTAAAGGACCTATAATGTAAGGTAAATGTGTTGGCGACAAATAGCAGCAGAAACACTACTTACAGGAGAAAATAAGGCATGGATATGGGCTAAATCATATGTAGGTGCATGAAAATTTAAGCATTGGAATAAATCTAGGGAAAATTTATAACTTCGAAAAGGATGACAACGAAAATAAATAATTTCAGATCCATCTTTTTGTATAGGAAAATTTAACGGTACATCCAAAGGTTTTTGCCCGCGTTGGCCATTACTATTAGTTGTAATTATTGTGACTTTAATACCTTCTCTAGCTAAGGCAGGAGCTAATCCCAAAACCATTTGACTAGGGGCACCATACACAAAAAAATAGAAGCTATAATTTGCATAATTCGCATATTTAAATGTGTTGAATCAATGATTAATTCTTTGTCAATAATTTTTCATAACATTCTAGTTTTTCTTTAGCCAATGCTTTATTAGTATATTTTTTCATAACTCTCTCATAAGCAAGTTGTGCAACATTTTGAGCGGCTTCTGGATTATGAATTAAAGTTGATAGAGAATTTGCTAATGCCAAAGTATGACTCTCTGGAAATATTAAACCAGCATCACCAATAACATGGGGTATTTCCCCAGAATCATAACCGATTACTGGTACTTTGCAAGCCATCCCTTCAATTAGAACATGACCAAATTGTTCTTTCCAACCTATAGAAGTTAGATTTTTTTAATTATAGGTTGTTTCTGAAGGTAAAACTAAAGTGTTCATCAGGTTTATATATCTATAAAGTTGATTGTGTGGAACACTGTCGACTAAAATGAAGCGTTCTTTTAAACTGTTTTTTGCGGCAAATTCGTAAATATCTGATTGTAAATTCCCCTACCTAATAGCAATAGCTTCCAAGGTTTATAAGCTATCTTCGCTAAGGCTTTTAATAGGGTTAATATTCCTTTTTATAGAACAAATATTCCAACAAAATCCACAAAAAAATCCTTATAATTAATTCATAAATTGTCAGCTAATTCTGGCTTATTTTGGAGTTTTAACAATTTTTCATCTACACCTAATTGAGGTATAACCTTGATCAAATCTCTATATTCCCTCTGATTTAGAATATCTACCCCATCTCGATTTCCAGTAATCACTCCATGGCTGTGATGTAGATTATACTTTTCCAGTAGATATATGGGAAATTATAAATAATAAGGAATATTCCACCAGGTAAAAAATCAATTTTTAGCCCTTAATACTAATATTTTATTTAGCAGAATCATTTGGGTATGCCCTAATCCTCTAGAACCTTGTTCTACCTGAATAATGTCGGGCTTTAACTCTTGTAATAGAGATATAATATCCTTGCCAAATGTTAGCAAGCCTTGGTTATTTTGACTAAAATTATAAACTGGAACTATGCGAAAATTACCTTAATCCCTAAATGTAGTCTCAAGAATTTTGTTTTGTACACCACCAGCAGCCCAAAATTTAGGAACTATAACAGTAACTTTAATGTTTGGTTCTAGATTAGCTAAAATACGTAATTTCTCACTATTAAGATCAACAATATATGTATGACTAGCAACCAATATTTTCATATAAAAATTATTATAATCAATTGATTTTTTTGCTCCCTTCATTTGAGCATAATAAGTTAAAATATAGCGGATAGCAGATAAAGTTTGTTTAAAGCTTTTCGGCAAAACTGGCATAGAATCAGACCAATGTGATTGTTTAAGATAATCCCAATATATTTTATTGCGAGGATTTATACACCAAATATGCCATGTTTCTAAACTACCAACAAAGTGGAAAATTACAGATTATTCTGTTCCCTGTGATTTCTTTTTAGATAAATCAACCAAATAATTCCACTTGTGATGTAATTTAAGAAAGTTTCCATCAATAACTTTGTTTAACGCATCTTGATCCCATAATCGAATCATACTGGGATAATTACGAATGAATTAAATGGCTTTTAATCGTACATTATTTTTTAGCCAATAATCTAAATTTATTAGCATTACTCCTGCATTACAAGAATAATTTACTTCCAGTCTTAAGCCCTGTTTAGTAGTAATTACTTTTCCACCATACGCTGCTAATGCATAATTAATTACATCAATATTAAATAATTCGTTAAGTGAGCCATTTACAATTAAGTCAGAATCCAAAGATATAACTTTATCTAGTGTTTTTGGTAGTATCTCAGTTACTAATAATCTAAAATAAGTTGCAGTATAAATATGTGCGCTCACTTTTAAACCATAAAATTGTTCAACATCGATTTCATAAGTATCAAATTTGATTTGATACTTTGTACCAATGTTTTCGAGTTTTTGTCTTCAATCTAGGGTAGCTTTCTCAATGATAATATATATCTTTTTAATTTTATCCTTATTATTAAATATTAGAGATGTTACTGCAGATCCAAAGTCTTGCTCATAATTTGTATCAAAACAAAATAATCTTTCCATTCTATTTCCGTATAAATAATATCTTATAATTAAGTGAGTCTGTTAATTATAAGATATTATTTATACGAATTTATATACATAGCGTTTTTTAACCTCATGAGTTTTTGAGGTGTACTTATCCAGGGTATATTAAACTATCTTATTAATTAATAATGAATAAGATAGTTTAATATAAATTACTCCATCATTCCATGATGTTATTAGAATGGTTAACATGCCTGCGAAACAGCCCAATTAATAAAGCATTAATCTTGTCAATATTTTCATGGGATAGTAACTTTTTTAACATGGTGGATGACCTAATACATGACAGTAAAATAAGCATGAAAAAAAACGTAAACATGGTTGAAACGTTTAATTTTTTAGAGCCATTAAACAATGATTATGATAAAAGGTAAATTGATATTTTGTTGAACGAGTACTAATATCATGACACACCCCAGTATCTTCTCCTAAATGTACTAAATAAGCTTCTGGGTCATACCAAATTTTATATCCTGTTTTTCTGAACTGCAAACAAAAATCAGATTCTTCCCTGACTGCGCTACCGCGAAATCTTTCATCAAAACTCAAACCATATTGAGTCAAAATTTCACGACGGACATATTACAACCCCTAGCTGAAAGTACTTCTTGGGGCTTAATCGTATGTACTCAGTCAATATGATACCAAGCTATACCTGGATCCATTGCTTGGGAAGGTAGAGAATCAATCTCTAGTTTCCCTCCAGATTCTCCTAGTTTCATTCTGTCAAAAACTCTTCCCGCTACTGCTCCAATTTGGGGGTTATTTGTATAATTTAGAGCATGGACTGTTAAAAAATCATTGGTTAGTTACACATCATCATCAATAAATAAAATGATTTACCCTAAACTAGGTCGTATGGCATAATTTATTACACCTGGTAAACTAGCCCACGGTAAACGAAACCATTTAATTTGTTCCTGCTTTGATATTTATTCTAAGTATTGATTAATTTCCGGTTGATGTTCTAGGGTTTGGTCTATAACTAAGATTTAAAAATTGGGATAGTCTTGTTTTATAACATCTATAATCGTATTTATTAGGGCTTTTTACCGCTCGTAAGTAGGAATAATGACGGGAATTAAAGGATAATCATTCATCATTATTAGACCTATATCAGTCTTCTTTCATTATATTGAGTTTATTCATTATATTGAGTGAAGATATGATGCAAATTGTAATTCAGCTAATCATGATTTAGAAATATGATTTATTCTCTTTTGCCTTGATTGAAAATGATTTAAGATTTTTTATTGTTTATCTAGAACTGGTATTTTTAAAAGCACCCCTGCGAAAAACCAGTAGTAGACAGCAACCGGATCTACATCTAAAGGATAGTAGTAAGTGTTATAACTAATAAACAGTATAAACGTCCATAAAGCTGCTCCATAACTACGGAAATTACGGTTTTTTATGGAACGATATTGTTTAAAGCAAGTTACCGTCAAAGTTGTGACCAGTGCCAAAAAACCCAATGTGCTTGGAATGCCCATTTCATAGAGTAATTTGGGATAGTAGGTTTCTATCAAACGGGTTTTCCCCAATGCACGAGCTTAATTTGTACCACGTCCTAATCCTGCGCCAAAAAAACCTTATTGCCCCTTCCAGCTATCCTCAAATTGGTGCACAATAAATTCATGAGGTGGAGAAGCTTCCCAACGACCAAGCAAACTATTTATTCTTTCTTGAGCAATTTCGAGATCAGTTACTATAGGAATCCCTAAAATTATTGCCAGTCCAATAGCAATGGGAATAAAGCGTTTGATAGCAGCAAATTTACCTGTAATAATTAATAGTAATGTAAAACAAATAGGTACTAAAATTAGGGCTATTCTTTGTCCTGAAATTACAGCATTGATTGCGACTAGAGCAATAGCAACTAAG
Organism: Richelia intracellularis; assembly: GCA_000613065.1. Classification (GTDB taxonomy): domain Bacteria; phylum Cyanobacteriota; class Cyanobacteriia; order Cyanobacteriales; family Nostocaceae; genus Richelia; species Richelia intracellularis_B. Next base: position 8,585 of record CBZS010000818.1, read on the forward strand.
CCTACACTTCTCCATCTAATTTTAGGATCGCTAAAACCTGTACCAAAAGCGAAAAATATACTAGATCTTAAAAAGCATGCCCATTGCCAGGGAGCAACAAAGGTTCCCGGTAGGCGAATGACTCCTTGACTAGAGCTATATAATAGAGAGCCTCCAAAATAACAACGTGCTTCTAAGCTAGCTTTAAATAAACCATCTCTTACTGCATTTCTAGTTCCCTGACATACACCTGTTAGTAGTAGTAAATACTGAATTAATCCCAGGGTACAGCAAATAATAATCAGGCTTACTTGAAGACGTGATAGAAATAAAAAATCTTTCTGATTACGAATGAGATAGTAAGCACAGGTAATCAGGGGAAGATACCCCAATAATACTTTAAAACCCAGAATACCCATACCTATTGGCAATTCCTGTGGTGCTTTCTGAAAGAACTCTACTGGGGCTGGGTTTATTTGTTCTATTCCATTAACAAATATTAGAGTAAGGACGCAGAAACCTAATAATATGAATAGTGGTATTTTAATAACTTGAGGCAAAATTATTGGTAGTCTTTGCTTGATGCAATTTTGACAGATTCCAATTAATGCTGGGATATAAAATGCGTATTTTGCAAGTTGAAAAACCGGGCTACTACCAATGTAGTAAATCACAGTACCGGCAAATGGAAGGTAAATTATGAAACTAAACAGGGCAAGACGGGGATATTTATAAGCAAATGATATAACTATAGTTCCTAACGCCCCTGGAACTACTACTTTACTCCGACAAAGAAAAGAATCAATCTTAAGAATAAACCGCCAATGGTGGCGGTAGTTAATAAGTTAATTGTTTCTCGTATTTGCTGGTTTTTTTTACGCTTTAGAGCAAATTTGTCTTTGCTAGTTAAAGTTGGTTTTGCTGCTGAATATTTTTTTTGAGAACGTTTTTGTTTAGTCTTGGATTTAGGCATGGCTCAATATCCAGTTACCATTTACCATTTATACCAATTTCCTATCAAAACTGCGGAAGCAGGTTAATAATTTTTACATTCATATGAAAATGTTATTACCAGGAATAAGTTACCAGTTGTTTGATTATTTATGAAAATAGGATTTGTTCAAAAAGGAAACACCTGATAACTTTGGAATATTTACTGATAACTGATGGATTATTTTTTATTCTGCTAATTCTTGCTGCACGATCGCAACTAGTATATTGGTCCATTCCTGGGTCAGGTCGGCATTTTCCGCTTCTACCATAACCCTGATTAATGGTTCTGTGCCAGAGGCACGGACTAAGACTCTGCCACTGTCACCCATGGCTACTTCCGCAGCAGCGATCGCTGTTTCTAATGATTGACATTCTTGCCAATTCATGCGTTTGATTCGATCTTCTACCCGCACATTCTTTAATAGCTGGGGATAGGTTTTGAAACTTTTATCTACCATCTCTGAGAGGGGAAATTCTGATTCCTTGACTAGAGATGCTACGTGTAAGGCTGTTAATAAGCCATCTCCGGTAATTCCATAGTGACGACAGAGGATATGTCCTGATTGCTCGCCACCAAGCATTCCTCCAGTATTCAGCATTTCTGCTTGAACATACTGATCGCCCACTTTTGTGCGAATAAAGTTACCACCATTTTGTTTCCACGCCCGCTCAAAGCCCAAATTTGCCATAACGGTGGATACAATTAAGTTATTTGGTAATTGTTGTTTTTGCTTTAGGTGACTACCCCATAGATAGAGGATATAATCTCCGTTAACTTCCCTGCCTTGATTATCCACTACCAAGACACGATCAGCATCTCCATCAAAGGCAAACCCTAAATCCGCTTGATGTTGTTTAACTGCGGCTTGGAGAATATCTAGGTGGGTGGAACCACAACCCACGTTAATGCGATCGCCATCGGCTTTATTATGTAAACATATCATTTCTGCACCCATGGATTTAAACACGGACAATGCCAATCCTACGGATGCACCCCAAGCAACATCTAAAACTATTTTCATTCCCTGTAAGTGATTAGCGGGAAATGGCTTTTGTATAGCCTCAGCATAATCACTTATAAGTTCAGGACGAGTGTAGTGTTTACCACAATTGGAGATAGTAACGGCTGGAGATGAATTGCCTCTTATACCCGCTTCAATTTCCGCCTGTAGTGCTTGGTTTAGTTTCCTACCACTAGAACCAAAAATTTTAATTCCGTTATCTTCTGGGGGATTGTGGCTTGCGGAAATCATTACTCCGCCTATGGCACCCGTCTTACTCGTTAAATAAGCAACACAGGGTGTAGGACACAAGCCTAAATACCAAACCTCTAATCCTGCTGCTGTTAAACCAGCACTTAATGCCATTGCTAGCATGTCACTAGAGTTGCGGGAATCTTGTCCCACAACTACAGCTCCAAAATGAGAAGCATGAGCACGTAACACCATACCAGTCCAAAAACCAATCTGCAATGCTAATGGTGCGCCTAGTATATCTCCGACTTTACCTCGAATCCCATCGGTGCCGAACAGAGGTGTTTTGGGAAGATTCAGATTATTCTCAAGCAAGTTATTTGTAAAATTATTTACGGTAGAACCTAAGCTATCACTACTTTGATTCCGAATTATTGAGAAAACCATAGGTTTAAGCACTCCACACAATCACATTGAAGAATATCAATATACACTTGATCGCCCAATTCCTCGTCAATCTTATAATTCACGGAAAAATTGGGTTGGCAATCTTTTCGTCTATATCCAATACCTGCATTATTTAAAGCAGCTTTGGCAAACAATGATTAGAGTTTAACCATAAATGTGTAACCATTATGGCTACATAGTGATTATTGTCAGGGAAAATCCTGATTACTATCACTACTCAGATGTAAAGAGTTGATAAAGCGGGAGGGACCGGAGGTAGCAAAATTTTGACTATTAATCATCTTCATTAATGCAATGCTTCGCCACATGAGTTATTGGAATAACGTTATGGATAAGTTGCAAAATATTAATTTTTGTAATGCAATATTGAGTAGCCATGAAAAAGCAAAACCATTGTGGTGATTGGGTTAAAGCATAATTCGAGCAAGAAAATGCTTAAAAATTTTTAATAAAAAATCTCATCAAAAAGTTCTAATCTAACTTTTTAGTGGCTTTTTGAAAGTCCAGTGATAACTTAGAAACTCCTCTAGTAATTTTTTAAAGTTGAGAAATTTAGCATGAGCAGCAATTTAGCAAACAAATTGCGTGTAGGCACTAAGAAAGCCCACACAATGGCAGAAAATGTTGGTTTTGTTAAGTGTTTTTTGAAAGGAGTGGTAGAGAAAAACTCCTATCGTAAATTGGTAGCTAACCTCTATTTCGTCTATTCCGCAATGGAAGAGGAAATGGAGAAGTTGCAAAACCATCCCATTGTGTCTCAGATTAACTTTAAAGAACTATATCGCAAGCAAAGTTTAGAGCAAGACTTGGACTACTACTACGGTGGTAATTGGCGGGAACAGATTCAACTTTCTCCATCTGGTAAAGCTTATGTAGACCACATTCGGGAAATAGCAGCAAACGAGCCAGAGTTATTGGTTGCACATTCCTATACCCGCTATTTGGGAGATTTGTCTGGGGGGCAAATACTCAAAGGGATTGCTCAAACTGCCATGAATCTTAGCGATGGTGGTACAGCTTTCTATGAGTTTGCTGATATTAGTGATGAGAAAGGATTTAAAAATAAGTATCGCCAGACTTTAGATGAGTTACCACTTGATGATGCCACAGGCGATCGCATTGTGGATGAAGCTAATGATGCTTTTGGCATGAACATGAAGATGTTCCAAGAGTTAGAGGGTAACTTAATTAAAGCGATCGGCATCATGGTTTACAATACCCTTACTCGTCGTCGTGGTAGAGGAAGCACAGAGTTAGCTACTGCTGATTAATATTCTGTGGTGGAGATATAGAAATCTGGAATAATGACTAGTATGGGGCAGTGCCTCTAGGAAAGTGGAAGGTATACAGTGCTTTTCTTATTCCTAGAATAATTGCCCCGAAGTTCTCTTTGGACTTAACTTTATATGGCAGCGAAAATTCCTGTTACGGTAATCACTGGCTTTTTAGGAAGTGGTAAAACCACTTTAATTCGCCATTTACTAGAAAATAATCAAGGACTACGCATTGGAGTTTTAGTCAATGAATTTGGGGAACTCGGTATCGATGGAGAATTATTGAAATCCTGTCAAATTTGGCCAGAAGATGGTGATGGCAGTGATAGCATATTTGAATTAACAAATGGCTGTTTGTGCTGTACAGTCCAAGAAGAGTTTTTGCCGACAATGCAAAAGTTACTGCAACGTCGAGATAGTATTGACTGCATTTTAATTGAAACTAGTGGTTTAGCTTTACCAAAACCTTTAATTAAAGCCTTCCGCTGGCATGAGATTCGTTCTAGGGCAACAGTAGATGCGATAATTACGCTGGTAGATTGTGCAGCAGTAGCTGCTGGTAGATTTGCTAGTAATCCGGAAGCGGTGGCGGCACAGAGGGAGGCAGATGATAGTCTCGAGCACGAAACCCCTTTAGAAGAACTATTTAAGGATCAGTTAGCCTGTGCCGATTTGGTAATCATGAACAAAACCGATTTGGTGGATGAGGCAACAAAAGCTAATGTTGAGACATTAGTGAAGGAGGAATTGCCCAGAGCAGTAAAGATAGTGGATAGTTGTGAAGGAAAACTGGATCCGTCTTTGTTATTAGGATTCAATGCAGCCGTGGAAGACAATTTAGATAGTCGTCCCACCCATCATGATACAGAAGAAGAGCACGACCATGACGAAGAGGTTACATCTACCCACTTGATTTTAGAACGTGCTTACGAACCAAACAAATTATTGGGAAGTTTGCGATCGCTAACACAGGAGCAGGATATTTATCGGATTAAGGGGTTTGTTGCCGTACCCAATAAGTCTATGCGTCTAGTTCTGCAGGGGGTAGGCAGTCGATTTGATCAATTTTATGATCGCCCTTGGCAAGTTGATGAGAATAGGCAAACCACTTTAGTATTGATTGGTAAAGATTTAGATGCTGCTGCGATCAAGAACCAATTGGTAAACCTTTAGTAGTCGGACAAAAATTAAATTAATTCATAGAGACAGAGAATAGGAAACAACACTTGTAACTCTGTCTAAGTTATTACCAGACCGTTTGCAGTTGAAAATAGGGAGCATTTCGCTCTCTATTACAATTGTTTTTCTCCTTCCTGTTTACCCTAAAAACCAAAAAGTAGTTAGTTTCGGTGATTTTTGAAAAATAAATTACCAGCTAAAGCCGTTGAATCAAGATATCCCATTTGGGCAACAGTGGATTTCGCTGTAATCTAGACTCCACTTGTTTCATAGCTTTCTTTGTTAGAGAAATCCCTTTTTGGTAAACAGTTTTACTTAAACTCAAGATAGGATATAAGCCTTTCCAAGTCATACTCGAAGCCCAGGAAACCATGAATTCAACATCAATAAGCTTCGCTCCCCCCATTCCAATGCTGGTCAAG
>CBZS010000819.1 GCA_000613065.1 Richelia intracellularis
ACTATTTTTAGGCTCCCAGGTTTGAATTGATGTAACTACGTTAGTAATTACCTGTTTTATTTTCTCTAGAACTAACTTGTGTGTAGGTGCGAGTTTGGCAAGTTCAAATAATGCAAATTCAGCCCTTTCTGATGATGTTTCCACAACTTTAACTAAAGCTTGAATCGCTAGTTGGTTGTTAGGATCTATGTTTTTCAAAATGGTAATAGCGGTGAAATAATTTTCATGGGAATCAAAGAAGAAATCAGCTAATTCAAATGGGTGCGACTCTTTTGGTAGTACGGAGTATGATATTAAGAATAATAGGCGTTGCAGAATAGTAAAATAAAAGCTGGGATCGCTGTTCGATTTCCAGGGAATAATTCCAGCAAATGTTTGCATGCAATTCTGAGAATAGAACGACTATCAGTATGATGAAGTAACTGAAGATAAGCAGTTTTGACTCGATTTAGGTCTGTTTGGGGAATTACTTTTTTCGCAGCTTTAACCAGAGATTGAGCATATATTTTCCAGTCTCGTTTATCTTGCCGAAAATAGCCATAACCCCATTGCAAGACTTGCGTAACAATCTTATCACCCAGCCTTGATTCAGTAAAATAAGCTAAGGCTTTTGCAGCAAACAAATAAGCCCGATAGTGATAATAATTTCCCTATACCTCCAGCAAATAAGGAAGAGTTTGAATCAACTCTTCCTTATTTGCTGGAGGTATATCTTTCTTCCCAAACCAGCGCAGTATTTCTGCTTCCCACTGATGGTCGAATATGCGATGAACACATGAATTGAAATGTGAAAAACTTAAAGAGAGGTTCACCCAATCATGCATAGCCTGCTAACGACTTGAATATGTGGTAATGATAGGAACTATTGATTATGTTATCCCATACATTTATGATCTGGGAATACAAAGAAGATTATGTTTTGTTAAAGCAAGGATATTTCTGCATACCTATTGCGGAATTATCTCCGTGACTACCCTCTTACCAGTATTCCCACCACTAACAACTATATTCTCTGTCTGCAAATTTCCTACTGCTGTATCCCCATTAAAGGTTAATAGTGGTTTGACCTGCTTATAAAGCACATTTCCTCGGGCTTCAATGGACTTTTTATCCAAGAACCAGGTTAATCGCTGAGAGCTGAGCGACTGACGACGCTGCCCTATGGCATTCACATTACCTGTTAAAGACACTATTTTTTGAGGAATCTTTAATTCACCGCGCTCGCCTGTAACTGTGACATTTTCTGTCTTCTGAAATACCCGTATGGGGCTATTGCTGCTAACCTTCTCTGTATTCAAATTCCATGTCATAGCTTGACTAGTGATGTCCATAGGTGGCTCTAGCAGTTGGATCTGAGCATTTTGTGTGATGCGGGCAATTTTTGTTTTTAAGTATACTTCCGCACTATTGCCCCGGCCACGAACGGTAATTTTCTTGTTTTTGTAGCGATCTATTTGTACAGTGCGATCGGTAGCTAATTTATCTTGTTTAATTTGCCAAGTTAAATGTTGGGTTCTAATCTGTAACGCAGGATCCACGGAGTTTGCTACCACCCCTCCAGAAAAATCAATTATTTGACTGCGGTTTTTGACCCTAGCTTCTTTCGCGGTTGCTTTTAATTGTTTGTGATTACCGTTAAGTTGATTACGTACAATCAATAAATCTTCTTGGGGTTTCCATTCCAACTCATTACCTCGCAGCACAACACCATTTTTGGGGTCAGTAGCAATAATTTTACCTTTGAGAAATAACTGTTTGGCATCCTGTTTTATATCGGCTCTTTCTGCCCGGATTTGGTAAACAACTTTTCCATCCTGGTACAATTCGCCATAGGGATTATCTACCCGTCCAATCTGTTTATCTTTGGTATAAACTGCTCGCTTTGCTTTTACATTCCAAATTGGTCGCCCCACTTCATCAGCTTGTTCTAGGGTTACATCAAAAAAAATCAAATTATCATCATTTTGTTGCTGAGTTTTGGTTGGTTGTGTTTCGGGAGTAGATGTTTGACTACTACAGCTATACAAACCAGTCATACAGGACAGGATAATTGCAGATAATATTTTTGTGAGAGTTGGTCTGCTGACGAGCAATTGCGACATTCGAGTTCTAGGGGATGGGTTCCTTTATCTTAGTGTTGTATCAGCCGATTTATGTTCCTTAATCTATTGAAAAGGTGGACAGGAGATGGCAAAACTTTCACTCATGATTCCGGAATTTCCAAATGAGCCCCAGGATCTACAGGAGTATCCAAAAAATCCATTTCTGACAACGGACGATAGGGATAACCTTGACGAGGTGTTTTTTGAATATCTTTTTTAATACCCTCTAAATCAATATAGCGATCGCTCACATTAATCAAACTATCACTGGTCATGGAGCGTAAACTCACTACTTCTACCCGTACACCCCGATAGCTGACTGAATTTACGGCATATGCTAAATCCCCATCACCACTGACTAACACAGCAGTATCATAGGAGTCTACCAAAGCCATCATATCCACCGCAATTTCCACATCTAAGTTGGCTTTTTTAGAACCATCTGGCAACTGTACTAAGTCTTTTGCTATTACCCGATAGCCATTACGGCGCATCCATAATAAAAAACCTTGCTGCTTTTCGTTTGTTCTATCAACACCTGTATAAAAGAATGCTCTTAAAAGACGGGAGCCAGCCATTAATCTACACAATAATTTAGTGTAATCAATTTCAATTCCCAGTTGTAAGGCGGCATAAAACAAATTAGAACCATCAATAAATATAGCTACCCGACCTCTATTTTCTAATACCTGTTCTGGGGTAAATATAGATTCATTTTCTAACTGATTTAACATAGCTGTCATACCTCATTTTTATCAATGTGCGATGGAATTATTACTGCATTTAGGCTATGGATGATAAGAAGTAATTATGATAAATTTTGTGGCAATAGTATTGAGGCAGTGAGGGCGAGGAATAATCAACTAGTAGATGGAAACGGGAAAAGTAGAATAAATAAATTTTTGTTTTTGATTATTAGCTGTTTTTTGGTTACCTAATTTACCATAAATATAGCTTTGGTTGAGGTTTAGATGCTATTCAATTCATAAAACGCCCCATGTTTCACCTCAAAGGTGAAACTCTATGCCCAGGTAGATATTTTTCAATTTAATTGTAACCGTGGGTATGGACTAGGTTATTTTTATTCACAATAGGCTCTAAATAACTTTGAAACACAAATCAACCCACTTGTTCATTTAATTAGATTCGGGCGGTTCTATACGTTTAAAAATTGGTTTAGCTTTACCAAGAGTTTGTTCACTAGTTAATAAACCCCATATTCCATGGGTATCTACAGGAGCATTTAAACTGGGTAATGATTCATTAAAATTAATATCAAAACCTAATTGTTGATAAATATCGGTACTGATATTGGGGATAATTGGAGACAGCCAATACGCTGCTAACCTGACCGATTCTAGAACTGCATACAGTACTTTTTCTACTGTTTCTTGCTGTCCTTGTTTATACAACGACCAAGGAGCTTGCTCATCAATAAACTTGTTGCTGGCTCTAACTAAGGACAATATAGTCTCACAGGCTTGATTGAAAGCTAGGGCTTCATAAGCAAGTTTTATTTTGTCTGGGAGTTCTAAACCAATGACTTTCAAAGGGTTTTCAATCGAGATATATTGACTAGTTACCTGGGGCATTTTACCGCCACAATATTTCTTCACCATATTCAAAGTGCGATTGAGCAAATTACCTAAATCATTCGCCAAATCTGCATTTAAAACTTTGATGAACCTAATTTCATTAAAATCGCCATCTCTGCCAAATTCGATTTCCTTAAGGAAGTAATAACGAATGGCATCAGCATCATATCTTTCTCTAAGGGCAAAGGGATCGAGGGTATTACCCAGGGTTTTACCCATTTTATGCCCATCTTTGGTTAAAAAACCGTGCCCAAATACAGATTTTGGTAGGGGCAACCCTGCTGACATTAACATGGCAGGCCAGTATACTGCATGAAAACGAAGGATATCTTTACCAATTAAGTGTAAGTTTATTGGCCACCACTTTTCTAGGGCGTTCTCTAAAGTTGGCTCTACATCTGCATCCAATAAGGCAGTAATATACCCTAAGAGAGCATCAAACCATACATAGAGGGTATGTTTATCATTACCTGGTACGGGAAAACCCCAGTCTACATTAACGCGAGAAATAGAAAAGTCCTGTAACCCTTGCTCTACAAACTTAATTACTTCATTGCGCCGACTTAAGGGTTGAATAAAATCTGGCTGGGATTTGTATAATTGTTCCAGCTCATTTTGATATTTAGATAGGCGGAAAAAGTAATTCTCCTCATCCCGCCATTCTGCCTTTTTATTAGTATGTATGGGGCACAAATTTCCTTCTAGGAGTTCCCTTTCTTCTTTAAACTCTTCACAGGATACGCAGTACCAGCCCTTTTGTTGCCCTAAATAAATGTCACCTTTTTCTTGGACTCGCTGAAAAAATTCTTTGACAATCCCATGGTGACGACTATCTGTTGTGCGAATAAAGCGATCATATTTGATATCTAAGAATTCCCATAATGAACCAAACCCAGCAGACATGCGATCGCAAAATTCTTGGGGGGATTCTCCTTTCCCCTCCGCTGAGCGCTGAATTTTTTGACCATGTTCGTCTGTACCAGTAATTAGGAGTACGGTATTTCCCACAAGCCGTTGATATCTCGCCACCACATCTGCTGCCATCGTGGTATAAGCACTACCAATATGAGGCAAGTCATTCACGTAGTATAGAGGAGTTGTCAATGCAAATGTATTTTTTCTTTTATCCACTAGATTCATACAAACAACAGCTTTGAAAAATAGTTTATTGTTTAACTGTCTTTTTTTATGTAAAACCAAGAAATTATATAATATACTCTGGACTATTTCAAGCTGAATTATATATTGATGAGATTATAGTTATCTGGTAATCACAAAAAATCTATGCTTAGTTAATGAATCACATAATTTTGTGATTTAACCCCTGATTCAAATATTAACAAAAATGTATTCTTGAGAATTGTTTCCTATTGACCCATATTGAGTAAAAATCCACCATGTCTGAAAAACATATTATTGATGATGGAGTGATAGTATATAATTTTAACTATGTTACGTTTAGTAAAGCAGTGTCTTTAAGTGTTATTCCTAGCTGCTCAGATTCTGTATTTAGATATTGCGGTCTGTGCAGTTATGATTGATTACTGACTCAAGTATAAGATTATGATATTCACGAGATTTGCTGACAAATAGTAGCTATTTCAAGAGGTACACAAAGTGATATGTTTTGATTTTTGCTGTGCGGATTTAAGGTAATTATGCTCAAAAGAATTAAATGAAAATTGATATTAAAAGTCTATGGATTTAAATAGTCCCTTAGAAATATCTAACTATTTTTTAGCAATGTTATCAACTCAAGTTAATTGCTATTATCAAGAAAGGATTCCTGAGTCTGGCAGCATATTAGTTGTGAGCAATCATCGAAGTTTGATGGATGCACCCATATTAATGAAAGCATTATCTGCTCCAATTCGATTTGCTTGTCATCATTACATGGGACAAGTGCCCCTATTGAGGGATATTATCACCAACCAATTAGGTTGCTTTCCCCTAGAAGCAAATTCCAGTGGTCAGGGAAGTTTTTTTCAGCGTTCGCAAACTCTCCTACAATCCGAGGAAATAGTAGGTGTTTTTCCTGAAGGGACAGCACCAATGGTTAAATTTACGACTCCAAATCAAGTAGGAAAGTTTCAAAGGGGATTTGCTCATTTAGCATTACGAGCTGAAGTCACAGATTTAGCTGTTCTACCAGTAGCAATTGTCTCTCTAGAAGAAATGAGTACTTCTGGTTTGCCTTTAAAGATATTTAGTTTATTCGATCCTTCAGAACCATTGTTTAATCAATCAGGATTACATCCAGTGGTAGTTTATCGACGTGTAGCTGTACTCATTGGCAAACCCTATTGGATTACACCGGAACGAAGACAACAATATCAGGGAAAACAAGTTAAAAAAGTAGT
>CBZS010000820.1 GCA_000613065.1 Richelia intracellularis
ATGAGATTAGCACCACACAGGCTGGCTTCATGGAAATCTACCTGTTGTAAATTAGCTCCCATCAGGTTAGCACCATTCAGATTGGCAAAGAATATTTCTGCTTCATCTAATTTAGCCCCATTGAAATTTGCCTGTTGTAAATTAGCTCCATTCAGTTTTGCCTTTTGGAGATTGGCTCCAATTAAACCTGTCGTTTTTAACCTAGCTTTATTAAATTCGCCGATTGGAAATTACAAGAAATAGCTTGGGTCCAGAAAAGTTGTAAGCTTGAGTTGGCTTGCTGTAAATTGGCTTTGTAGAGATTTGCTTGTTGCAA
>CBZS010000821.1 GCA_000613065.1 Richelia intracellularis
TGCAACATCCAAAACAACACGAGTCACATCTGTATTGAGTTGGGAAAGACGAATACTTTTTATCGCCCCAGAAAAGTCCTGTTTAGTAGGAACATAACCTAATTTAGTATTAGGTAAATCAATAACAATCCTATTTGGTTCCCTTAAAGAAAAGTGTTGGGGTCGAGTATCTCCCGACAAGCTGATTTCTAATTGTAATCTTTCGGGAGTAAAACGCCAATCGTCTAATCTTGCAGCAGGTGTAGCTGCTACTGTACTAGAGAAAGAACATAGTTGTGGAACAACTAAACTACCACCATAAGCCAAGCAGAAAAAACTGATACCCAGCAAATAATTTTTAGTTTTGAGTATTGCGCCCATGATAAGAATCCTTGATAAAATTTATACATTTGGGAAGTAAAACCATACAGAACTCATAGATTGTATATTATGCGTTTATATGGAATTTACCACCTGTCTATAATTCATGACTAAAAAATAAATAGGATAGGAACCCCTCGATTTATTGTGAATCGCTGAAATCAAGTTTCATCTATGGTTATTTGACCTGTGAAGCTGGCTGATTATGAAACTATATCCAGGGAAGCACTTGTCAAATCACTCGGTTAAATAAACTAGATACTAGGTAGTTTTAGTTACCTGAGACTCAAATCGTAATAAAGATCCATAGAATAAAAATCCTGATTTATGTCTGTTTTCGAACAGGGTATCTGTTTTAGCACAGTTAATCAACTTTTGTTTAAATTTTTGTAGTTAGTGATGTTTATATCATGTCTGATTCAAGACTTAGCATCAGGGTTGCAAATCTGTAGGAAAGTAAGTATTCACTGAGCATAGCCAAAGTAAAGCAAAAGAAGAGGGGAAGATAAAATATTCGGCGTTGCATAAGTGGGGGATGATTTCACTCAATTTTCAACGATTTATCAATGGTTTCAAACGCTAATTAATCCCGCACTTATGCAACGCCAAATATTCAACTAATAACTGTTAAGCCTAGATGATTAATCTTGATGACTGAATCAAAACTCTATCCTCTCTCTACTAATTTATCCCGTAATTGTTTAATCCGATCGCGGAATTTTGCAGCTTCCTCAAATTCTAAGTCCTTGGCTGCTGCTTTCATCTGGGTTTGTAATTGATTAATTAAGTCGGGGATTTCTTCTAACGGTATTTGTTCTAGATGTTCGTCTACAACTTGTAAATCCTGGGCGTTTAATTTACGAGAGATGTCTAGAAAAGACAAAATTGCATTACTAGATTTTTTTATTATGGGTTGGGGTGTAATCCCATGCATTTTGTTATGCGCCATTTGAATACCCCTTCTTCTTTCGGTTTCATCAATGGCTTTTTTCATGCTATCAGTAAGGTTATCTGCATACATTATTGCCTGTCCCCGGATGTGACGAGCAGCTCTACCAATTGTTTGAATCAGAGAACGTTCTGCACGTAGGAATCCTTCCTTATCTGCATCCAAAATTGCCACGAGGGAAACTTCCGGTAAATCTAACCCTTCCCGGAGCAAATTCACACCCACCAACACATCAAATTTACCTTCCCGTAAATCCTGGATAATCTCAATCCTTTTAATGGAATTAATCTCAGAATGCAAGTATCGCACCCTAATAGTATTTTCTTCCAAATACTCCGTTAAATCCTCAGCCATACGCTTAGTTAGGGTAGTAATTAATACCCGCTCTTGGCGCTCGCAACGGTCTTTAATTTCACCCAATAAATCATCAATTTGCCCTTCTGTGGGGCGAACAATAATTTCTGGATCGATCACTCCTGTAGGACGAATAATTTGTTCGGCAATATTATCTGCTGATATTTCTAACTCCCAATTCCCAGGGGTCGCAGATACAAATATACATTGATTGACCTTGTGCCAAAATTCATCAGCCTTCAAAGGACGGTTATCTGCGGCGGAGGGAAGGCGAAAACCATGATCGATTAATACCTTTTTCCTGGCTTGATCTGCTTTATACATCCCGCGTATTTGGGGTACAGTGACGTGGGACTCATCAATCACCAACAGCCAATCTTGAGGGAAATAATCAATCAAACATTCTGGGGGCTCCCCCGCTAGTCTCCCTGCTAAGTGACGAGAATAGTTTTCCACTCCGTTACAGTATCCAACTTCCCGCAACATCTCCAAATCGTAACGAGTACGTTGATCTATGCGTTGGGCTTCTACTAATTTTCCAATGGACTCTAACTGACCCTTCTGCACCTTTAATTCTGCGGCAATATCATCACAAGCAGACTCCAACCGTTCCTCTGGGGTAACAAAGTGACGTGCTGGGTAAATATTCACAGCCTCCAGACTAGAAATAATTTCTTCTGTCACTGGGTCTATATAACGAATTGCGTCAATATCATCCCCAAAAAACTCTACTCGGATAATCCTATCTTCATATGCAGGACCGATTTCCAACACATCCCCCCGCACACGAAACCTCCCCCTACCCATTTCGACATCATTACGGCTGTATTGCACCGAAGCTAAAGCCCGTAAAATTTGCCTTTGGTTCACCTCCAAACCTACTTGCAGCTGAATGGCTGCTTTCAAGTATTCTGAAGGGATTCCCAAGCCATAAATACAGCTAATGGAAGCTACTACCACCACATCTCGACGTTCAAAAAGCGATCGCGTAGCGGAGTGACGTAGCATATCTATTTCATCATTAATTGATGCAGTTTTCTCAATATATGTATCTGTGACAGGAATATAAGCTTCCGGTTGATAGTAATCGTAATAACTAACAAAATACTCCACGGCATTGCTGGGGAAAAATTCCCGCAATTCGTTACACAACTGAGCAGCTAAAGTTTTATTATGTGCCAATACCAACGTGGGCTTACCTAGTTTATCAATCACGCTGGCAACAGTATATGTCTTCCCCGTACCGGTAGCTCCAAGTAAGGTTTGATAGCCTCTACCAGCTTGTATACTAGCTGTCAATTGCGCGATCGCCTGGGGTTGATCCCCTGTGGGTACAAAGGGTGCTTGTAAACTAAATTTCACCATATAATTCTGGATTTTGGGCTTAGACTCTGCTTATTGGATAGATTCTGGATTTACCTCATGAATAAACAGAAAAACTTTTAACATACTGGTCCTATTTTGTTGTTGCAAATCCCTATAGTATGGTAGCGGATTCGTGACAAGAGGAGGGAGTCACCTGTTATCCATATAGTTTGTCTATGCAAGGGTAGGGGCAAAAAGAGCAGAGTTATAATTCCCTCCATCTCTCTATCAATCCTTCCCCATGGTGAGATTTTCAGGAATTCCCATAAAACCCATGTATCATACAAATAAATTCACATAAATTAACAATGGTAGAGCGTCCAATCAAAAAGTCTGAGCGTCAGTCCCAAGCCAATACTGACGGGGATTCCAGTAATTCTCGCGTCAAGCCCTCTGGGAAGCCTCAGCGTAAAGGGGCTAAAGGTAAAGGCAAAAAAGCGTCTTTAAAAGACGAATCGAAACCTCCTGTTAATCCTGCCTTAGCACGTCCTCCAAAACCATCCAAGCCCAAACCAGAAGCAGAAACAGAACCAGAACCAGAAGTTGAAGTGACAGCCTCCTCAGAAGTAGAAACAACTGCACCATCTGAAGAGGAACAGGAACAAAATTTAGCAGAATAGTTTCTTATTCGCAGAAGCAATCGCCAAGAGAGAGGGGTTATACCATTTAGTGGTATAACCCCGTGGCTTTTAGCCAATTATTTTGTTTAAGATGACACTGCTATATATGGATATATGATGCACCATAATGCGTGATGCGCCGGATAATTAACTATAATTTATGACGCATTTTTATTACATCTATCTGTAGTTTGATATTGCAACTGTGATTAAGATGATAAACAATGATTTTTCGTGGCGTTAGGGTCACAGAGGAAACAATAGTTCAGATAAAAACTTTCATCATGTATATAAAGTCGGATTTTTATCCCCCCACTTAAGGGAAGTAGCTTAGAGGATGTTTTAAAAGCTGAGAGGTATCATAAAAAAGCTCACAATGCATATACTGAGAATTATAGAAAACAGCACTCCGTGAGCAAATGACTAAGAATTCTCCTAGCAATTTAACGTGGGAACTGTGGGAGTTAATCCCAGAGCTCTTTCCAGAGGCAAAACGAGGTGGTCGTCCACGTAGAACAACATGTATGTACCCAGTAGTAAACGCGATTTTATACCTACTGTGTCAAGGATGTACATGGCGGGCATTACCAGGAGAACCACCTTGGTCTACAGTCTATGGCTATTTATTTCAGAAGATGGGGCAAAGACCCTACTTAACTTCAGGTTCATGACAAACTATATCAATGGGTTCGGGTTGCAGCCAGTCGAGAACCAAGTCCATGGGAACCAGCCTTTGATAGCCAATCAGTTGAAACCGCAACCATGATTTGTACGGATGTTGCTTTCGACCCAGGAAAACAAATACATGGACGTAAGGGATTTATTACGGTTGACTTGTTAGGGCTAGTTTTGCGAGTCTTGGTTACTTGTGCAAGTGTGCCAGAACCTACAGGGGCTAAACTAAACGTGCACCTTCTGGCAGGTTTATCAGATGAAAGATAAAGTTAAAAGACTGCACACTATCTGGATGGAGGATCTCGGGGGAAGATTTTGCCCACTGGATAATCGATGTTTTTCGTTGGATTGTGGAATTGGTTCTCAGCTCCTTAGAAAAGAAAGGTTTTACCCTTTTACCAAAACCTTGGGTTGTAGAACTAACTTTCGGGTGGCTCAATTGGTGTAGAAGATTAAGTAAGGACTATGAAAGGCTACCTGAAACTTCTGAGACTTTAATCTATATTGCAATGATACCTATCATGGTCAGGCTACTTGCATGATTTGTAACTCACTTCAACTTTTAAAACATCCTCTTAGGATAAACCTGCATCTTACTTCCTATATTCCGAGGGAGGGATTGATTATTTTTTATTTGAAAGTCCTCTAATAAAAAAAAGGAGTGAGAGGAAGCATATCAAAAACTTTCAACTCTCACTCCTGCATTTGCCGTTGGGGCGTTCAAGAATATTTACAGATATTACCATTTATTTAGGGGGCTAATGTGTTGGTGAATGGCAATCACTGCACAGTCTTAATATTCATGAAACGACAAATGCAAACCCGAATTATTGATACATATTTTTCTGTCAGTCAAACATTTGATATATCTTGAAGATACATACAAATAATTGCAAATAGGGTCGATTTAATTAATACAACTACTAGTACTTCTAGTGTGATGCACTCCAACAAAAACTAAGTCGTGTATCTGTAATTAATGTATACGGATAATGAATTGTATGGTTGCCATTTTGGCAAGTTTATATTTTTTCCGATTAAATAGCTAAAATCATTCCAATGAATATCATTTATAGTTCAAATAAAATAAAGATTCCCAACCTCTAAAATAAGTCAGGAATCTTTAAAAAGCAGATTTTTATAAACCCTATAGGGTTATTATATATAATTCTATGTGAATAAATTTTAACGGGTTTCTCTGGTAATGATAAAAATATCTGACTATAATAATCAGTATGTGAGTTGTTTACAACTAATCATATTTAACGCCAGGGTAAGCGCATCTAATTTTGTAGTGAAAATTACAGATTGTTGTACACAATTGTGAACTATGTCTTGATTGTCAAGTGCGAACGCCAATGACGGGCACTTCGTGGCTAAGCGCAGGCTATGCCAAGGCCCTTTGGGGGGTACTGGAGGGGCATCCCCAAAAAAAGTTGACGCAACTGGGGAACGCTTCCCTAGATTCGGTGTTGTCAGGTAGGGGCATCAAGACCTTGAGTAAGGCCAATAAACACTCATACCCCCACCTGCCAGACCGGCTACGCCACCGAATCTTCACCAGTTGCTGGAACACTCGTCGGGCACAAAAATGGAGATTTAAGTATTAAAGAAGTTAAGTCCTATGCCTAAGGACGCAAAGGGTCTATCTTAACTGAACGGGTTAGTCTAATTCTATCTCTGACAAGAAGGCTTACGCCTACGGGTTTCAAATCTTCAAAACCAAAGATTAAAAGCTCAAAAAATTTGAGTATAGCCAATGCCACTGCATTGACAGAAAAAATGTCATGAGTTTTTAGTGAGAGAGAAGACCCACCTGTAGAAAGAACCCCTGTCCATTTTTTAACAGATATTTTAATCATTGGAATACTATCAGTGATTGCAAAACGTAAGGGATGGGAGGACATGGAAAATTATGGATTGAGTAAATACGACTGGTTGGAGCAGTTTTTAGCTTTACCAGAGGCCATCCTAAGTGCAGATACCTTTCGACGGGTGTTTGAACCCATTAACCCAAAAGTATTTGAGGGATGCTTTCGACGTTGGGTAGAATCAATAGTTGAAGCCGCAGGAGCACAGCTAATTCCCATTGATGGTAAGACCCTCAAAGGTTCCTATGATAGAGAACAGGCAAATCAGCGTTACATCTAGTTAGTGCATGGTCGATTGATTTATCGTCTTGTTTTAGGACAAGTAAAACAAGACGATAAATCAATCGAATGAAATTTCAACAATCCCTGCATTATTAGAATTATTAGACATGGCTGGATCTATTATTACCATTGATGCCATGGGTACGCAAACAGCAATTGCATCCCAAATATTTAATGCAAAATCAGATTATGTTTTAGGACTCAAAGGTAATCATCCTACACTTTACGGACAAGTGAAAAATCGGTTTGAGCAACAGTTATCTCAAGGCTTTAAAGGTATTATCCATAGTTATGATAAACGGGTAGAGAAAGGTCATCATCGTACTGAAAAACTTCAAATTTGGTGTCTTCCTATTTCTCAACTGCAAACTTTGCATAACCAAGACAATTGAGTTGGTCTTAAATGCGTTGTCATGGTTGTGCGGGTACCACATCTTTGTAATCAAACAACCCGTGAAGTTCAGTTTTATCTAACTAGTTTAAATTGTGATTCTCGTAACTTAGGACAAGTGATTCGTCTTGATTGGGGTGTGGAAAATGGGTTGCA
>CBZS010000822.1 GCA_000613065.1 Richelia intracellularis
TGAATATAATGCACAACAATCTACAGAACGTGGTTTTCCCTTTCTCAAAGACCCATTGTTTTTTACTTCCACTGTGTTTTGAAATTCAAGGAAAAGAGTGGCGGGTTTGGCAATGGTTATGGGTTTGTGTTTGCTATTTTACAGCCTAGGTCAGAGGGCATTACGCCAATCTCTAAAACGAGGAACCCAAATAATTCAAAATCAGTTAGGTAAACCAACTGCCACGCCTACTTTACGTTGGGTGTTTCAATGTTTCATGTCAATTTATTTATTAACCTTCGCTTCTTTGAAACAGATTTCCAATCTCAGTGAACAGCGGTGCTGAATTTTACAGTTTTTTGTTGCTCCCTGTCGTAAATAGTATCTTCTTTGCTAACTAAACTGCGGAATGTGGGTTTAATCATTTTCCCTGTTTTTTTTAAGCTTAAACTGACCTGCTCTTTACAAATAACCACTACTTTCTAACTCCACTGAGTCACAAAGCTCATAACTCTACCTGCTACAGGAATGAATAGGACACTAGAAAGGAATATCATCGATGTCTGCTTCCTCATTGGTTGCTGGTGCTGGGGACGGTTGGAATCCGGGTAGATTGGTAGATACAGGTTGATTCCAATCCTGTTGGGGTCCTACTCCCAGATTACCCGTCATTGGTGTAGTAATTGGTAAGGCTGAGTCGTATTCAGTATTGGTGCTGGGTGCGGATGTAGAAATGTTGGGAACAGAATGTGGTGCAAACGTACTATCTCTATTGCTGAGAGCATAAATCTTTTGTATGGTTAACTCTGCTCTTTTTTCCTTGAAGCCTTCCCGACGTTCAATGGTATGCATCCCCAAACGTCCTTCAAGGATTACACGATCACCTTGATGATAATTTTGTTGAATTTCCCTTGCTATTTTCCCCCAACTAACTATTTTTAAAGTGGCTGGAGGATCGTTTTCTCTCATACCCGGAAATTGCACTAGCATTTCTGCCACTTCCAGATTATCTGAGGTATAACGCAACTGCGGTTCCTGAATGATATCCGCCATTAAAATACAACTATTCATTTAATCCTCCAGTTATCGGTTACTATACTTTAAACGGCTAAAAGTTGGACTTTTTTTAATATCTGAAATTCGAGAGTAAATAAGCTCTTTAACTTCTTCTACTTATCAGTATTAGCGGTAACAATGCAGTTATAGATTGCTGCCTTAAAATCTGCAAAATGAGCATAGTACTTAGAGTATAAACATTCATTTATAATCAATTTACAAAATATTTCAATCAAATTTAATTGTGGAGAATAGCAAGGTAAATAACATATTTGTATACTTACTGATGTCGGATATTTTTGTACTAATTTACACTTCTGGTATCTGGCATTATCTAGTACAATAACAATTGGTTTATTTAGCCCCAGATTAGCTAATTTAAATAACAACTGGCACAGGCTTTCTGAATTAATATAAGTTTCATTTGTAATTGTAATTATTTCCTTAGTAACTGCATTAACTACTGCTAAAACACTAAATCGTTTTCCACCGGAAGGTGAACAGATAAATGTTCTTGTAAAACACCATAAAAATCCTAAGTATGATCGATGTACAAAGTGGGCTGCCTCAACAAAAAAAACTACTTTCTTTCTGCTAATAGCTTCTTCCAGTAATGGTTATAGCTTTTATTCTCTATATTTTTCTACCTCTTCAATCTTTTCTCGTTCTACTGACTTTCCCGGCACATACCCCACTTTTAAGGAACGCAAACCTGTTCTGGGCAAAAATTCTCTTACCTGAGTTGGACTGCGCTTAATACTAGTTATTTTTTCAATGGCATCACTCGCTTCTGCAATACTTGTAGCTGGACGTTTCTCAAAATATTCTTTCAAAATATCACTATTTCATTAACCCCGTGACCAAAAACGTGTTGGAGCTTAGCTCTGACTTGAGAAGGCTCTAAATTATCTTATTTCTGTTTTGCAGTCAATGGATGATTGCGGTTGGCTTGTTCATGAATGTGACTGAGGAATTGTAAAATCTGTAGAATGCATTCAATAGATTCACTACGATAGGCACTATTTGCCCAAACCTCTTCCCCCTGGTTTTGGTCATCCAACAGTGCCCCTAACACTTGGGAATCATGCACTGAGGCATGCGTTACTTGATAGCGTCGAAGAAAACCGTACTTCACATCGATACTGATGTGCTTTTTATAACCAAATGAACTCTGACCATTATTTTTTGTCCAGGAAGCATCGGTATCCTTCCAGGACAACCTATGAGGCTTTTCCTGCCAACTTTCGGGAATTTCTCCTTGGGCAAGTTTTTGCTTCTCTTCCTTAGTATTATCCTGCTTGGGAACTGGAATAACTGTGGCATCTACTATTTTACCCCCCTTAGCTTGGTAGCCTTGGTGTCTCAGGTCTCTATCAAATTGCTCAAAGAGTTCTTCAATAAGAGACTGCTGCTTCAACTGCTGCCGAAATAAGCAAACTGTAGTTGCATCTGGTACTGGTTGTGCTAACCCTAAGCCTAAAAATCTCATGAACGATAGTCGGTCATTGAGCTGGTAGTCCAGTTCTTCATCAGTAATGTTGTACAGTTGTTGCAGCCCAAGCATTTTGAACATGACTATTGGAGCTATGGGCTTTCGCCCAGCATTATTTTTTCTGGGTTTGTCATGCACTTGTTCTAAAATCGGACGAAATTCTGACCACGGTACCGTCTCGTTTAACTTCATCAACAGGGTCTTCTTGCTTTCTAACTTTTGGTATCGCTGTTCAAGTTCCCCGACTTTTTTTTCTTCCATGGCGATTCAACCGCAGCTTCTGCTCTCCCTATACTCTCATCTTGGGAGCTACTTGCTCAATTTTTCGAGCTGTCCCGTTATCAATCATTACTTTATTTCTTTCACTCTTGCTCGCCAATACAATAAGATAAGCCATAAGACTAGGAATATTTATAATTATTATTCTTATTCATTTAGTGATATTTTGACACTACACTTACCATTTATAACTTGCTTCGCATAATATATGTAGGCAAAAAAGCCAAGGGTATTTATCAAGGATATTACGCATTGTCCGTAAAATACCCTTGACCCTAGTAAAAATCTTACCCCAGCTAGAGTACAAATGCACTAAATGATTGAGTCCAAATCAAATATGTATGATATGTTTATATCATTTATAATGAACTGTTTTCCCATGCAAGATGTCTAACTATGCTGTAATCTGAAATCCAAAATCGTATTGCTTTTTTTACACTTTGAATGACTCTCAATCAAACGGCAAATAATTCGTGGCGAAGGTTGTTTTAGAAAAAGTTTACAAAAGTTTTCCACCCCGTAAGGGTGAAAGTGTTGCATCAGCAGCAAACACAGAAATGGGACAACATCGTCCGACTGTCGAGCGTAGTCGAGACACCAACGTCTTGCGACGGATTAATCTGACTGTAGCAGATGGCGAATTTATGGTGCTTGTGGGACCCTCCGGTTGCGGCAAAAGTACTCTTATGCGGCTAATAGCTGGGTTAGAACCGATGACAGCGGGTAATATTTGGGTTGGCGATCGCTTAGTGAATGGACTTCCTCCCAAGGCAAGGGATATTGCCATGGTGTTCCAAAATTATGCCCTTTATCCCCATATGTCCGTGTATGACAACATTGCTTTTGGGTTACGTCGTCGTTCTACTCGGGAGAACAATAAGTCCAGTAATGTTTCCCAAATGGCAGAAAATTTATTAGTGGGGGTGACAAAAAAGCTACCAACAAGACTCCGTTATCTTTCGGATAAAGAAAGGGATGTGGATGAGAGAGTAACTTCTGTTGCCCAATTGTTAGAAATAGATACCTTATTGCAACGTTTACCCAAGCAACTATCTGGTGGACAAAGACAAAGGGTTTCCCTAGGAAGAGCTATCGCTCGTAATCCCCAGGTCTTTTTAATGGATGAACCCCTTTCTAACCTCGATGCCAAGCTACGTACAGAGACACGTGCCCAAATTGTTAAGCTACAGCGTCAGTTAGGCACAACCACCATCTATGTAACTCACGACCAAACCGAAGCAATGACTATGGGCGATCGCATTGCCATTCTTGATCGCGGTCAATTACAGCAAGTCGCGCCACCATTAGAACTATATAACCGCCCAGTGAATCGTTTTGTGGCGGAGTTTATTGGTTCCCCACGAATGAATTTTATACCAGTAGAATTTCATGCCCCTTTGTTGATTACCAACGGTGAGTTTCGCCTCACTCTACCAGAATATTGGGGGAGTGTGATGCAAAAATATGATGGTAGAACAATTCTCTTGGGTATTCGTCCAGAACACTTAATTTTAAGTGTACCTGCCAATAAGAATTTACCGCTACAAGTTGAATTGGTAGAAAATTTAGGCAACGAGACTTATTTAGGCGCAAAACTCACGGACGTGAACTTTCAGCAAACTCTCTTGGCTAATCACACAGTACAAGTTAGAGTTCCCCCAGATAAGTCAGTACGATTAGGTGAACAACTATGGTTCTCATTAACCCCAGAAAAAATCTACTTTTTCGATCCAGATACAGAATTAGCAATTTATCCCAAAACGTCCCCATCTTTACCATTTGAAAATAAGCATTGATACATAGTGCTGTAATGTAAAGGAACTGCACAATAGTATTCTTGATGTAAACTAGTGTCAAAACATTATACCTTGCTGGAAAATAATTATCTTTTATAGTTGAGAAATTTTAGATTGGGTGTAACGTAGTAGAATCCAACATATTAAATATTTTTCATAACAATATATTCTGTCACCTCATAGCTTGAAACTCATTGGAAATGTCCTGTTTTAAATATCAAATAAATTACATGACTTTCAGTAGTCAATTTGCACCACATATCAATGATAGGGAATAATAAATGCTGGCAAAACCTTTTTTAAAATGGGCTGGAGGGAAAAGCCAATTATTAGCAAAAATAAGTCATTTTTTCCCTACAGAATTGGCAAGCGGTGAGATAAAAACTTATATTGAACCGTTTGTTGGCGGAGGAGCTCTATTTTTTCACTTAGCAAGCCATTATAAAACCCTAGAGAATTTTTTTATTTATGATATTAACCCAGAATTATTTATAGCATATAAAACTGTTCAAAATAATGTGGAAGATTTGATTGAAATTTTGTCAGAGATGGAAAGTAAATATTTATCTCTGTCAGAGATAAAACGCAAAGAATATTTTTATCAACTACGATCAAAATTCAATTGGCGCAAAACTAAAATAGATGTACATCACCAAAACTGTGAATGGATAGAGAGAACAGCACAACTTATTTTCCTTAACCGTACTTGTTTTAACGGACTGTTCAGAGTCAATTCTAAGGGTGAATTTAATGTGCCCATCGGTAGATACAAACAGCCAAAGATATGTAATGCTGGAAACTTGCATTCAGTTGCCCGAATTCTAGAAAAAACTTTAATTTATCGAGGGGATTTTAGTAGTTGCGAAAATTTTATTGATAATCATACTTTTATTTACTTCGATCCACCTTATAAACCAATTAGCAAAACGTCTAACTTCACTAGTTACTCACAATAT
>CBZS010000823.1 GCA_000613065.1 Richelia intracellularis
CGAGTAAAAATAACACTATTTTATTCCCACCCCTAGTCAACCATAGATAAATGCGATCGTATCACTCCTTTAAGGAGAGATTGAAGCAGTTTATGAACGTTATTGGACTGAGTTAACTAGTAGCTAATTGGCATACTCCGAGGTAAAACAGCAATTACAGTCTGATAGTGTCTTAACATCGCCTAGTTGAG
>CBZS010000824.1 GCA_000613065.1 Richelia intracellularis
ATCGAGGTACTACAACCAGTCCTAGAGTGCAGTATGGGATTGTGGCAGGCAAGTGAAGATGAAATTCATGCCAAATTCCAGGCAATGAGATGACATCGGTTGATGACTATACAGGTCATCTCCTAAAAGTGTGACGGGTTGATTTTTGAATTCTCGGGCATAGTTAGTGATCCATCGTTTAGCAGCTGCGACTTCACAATCTTGTTTTTGACAACCATCTTGAGGAGTGACAAATTCTGGGGCTAAGGAAATCACTTGGGACTGGTTTGGTGTAAAAATTACGGGTATAATCGCGCTATGAAAGTAGGTGATGGTGCCGTTTTTATGTGTGCAACTCCAACAACATTCACAGTGGATGGTTTGAGAACTAAAATACTGAGTGCCATCTAACCCCAGCAACAAATGCCCACCCAGACAATGATAGGGTTTTACGTATCCATCCCTCTCCAATCTACGGTAAATCCAGGTGAACACACAAAATAATTCCCTTGCTGCGATTCCATCAAGAATATTGCGAATTTGCGGTGTTGTTGGAATTTGGCTTAAGTCAAACAGGCTGTGGGCGTTATCCTCCCCACAACGCCTATGCATTTGAGGTTGGTGTTCCAAAAACAATTCGCACTGCATAAAAAACACTGAAAATGCTGCCAGCACCGTATCTTTGATACTATACCGGGTTGCATTGCTGACTTGTCTGGGGTCTTTTATTATAGCGACCGCCTTAGTGATAAATCCCAGGATTACCCCAAAGTTGAGTGCCATCGCCTCCATTTCAATGCCCCTGAAGAGATACTCTTTTATCCTCAAGCTAAACTGTAACCGTTGTCAAAATTTGAATTTGGAATTGCTGCAATGTGCGGCGTTGCTGAATCAGGGGATGATTTCACTAAATTTTCAACTATTTCTCAATGGTTTCAAAAGCTAATTCATCCTGCACTTATGCAACGCCCAATGTGCTAGTACCGCTACGCGGAAGGAACAAGTATTATTGTGCCTAGCTTTGAACTTTTATCAATGCTAGATTTATCTTTGCCGAATTATTCTATACAAAATTCCATTTAAAGAAGAGAGCAGCTTCCGCGCACTGTTGTTCTTGTTCGTCTAAAATATTCCAAACAATACCATTCTGAATAAAAAAGCGTTTGCCCGTACTAGTAATACAAATGCTGGAGTATACTAAGAACGGTTCAAAGCTGGACTTTTGTATAGCGGTAATAACAAGTATTATAAATTAATAAACAATATTACTTGAGAAACCAGGTAAAGTCTGATGTTAAAAATAGATTTTACGCAAGAAGAGATTGATAAACTTCATTCATTATGAATGATATCATTATCCTCATCCATTAGTACAGAAAAAGAAGGAAGTTATGTATCTAAAAAGTCAGGGTATAAAACATCAAGATATTTGTAGTTTGTGTAAAATATAAAAAACAACATTAATTTATAGTTTACATTAAACAATTTCAATCAGGAGGAGTAGAATAACTAAAAAAAATACACCACAAAGGACAGCCAAGTGAATTAAATCAGTATAGTGATATTTTGAAAGAATATTTTGAAAAACATCCAGCTACAAGTATTGCAGAAGCGAGTGATGCCATTGCAAAAATAACTGGTATTAAGCGCAGTCCAACTCAGGTAAGAGAATTTCTGCTCAGAACAGGTTTGCGTTGCTTAAAAGTGGGGTATGTGCCGGGAAAGTCAGTAGACCCAGAAAATATTGAAGAGGTAGAAATATATAGACAATAAAAGCTATAACCATTACAGGAAGAAGCTATTAGCGGAAATAAAGTAGTTTTTTTTGTTGACGCAGCCCACTTTGTACATCGAGCATACTTAGGATTTTTATGGTGTTTTACAAGAACATTTATCTGTTCACCTTCCGGTGGAAAACGATTTAATGTTTTAGGAACAGTTAATGCAGTTACTAAGGAAATAATTACAATTATAAATGAAACTTATATTAATTCAGAAAGTCTGTGCCAGTTGTTATTTAAATTAGCTAATATGGGGCAAAATAAACCAATTGTTATTGTACTAGATAATGCCAGATATCAGAAGTGTAAATTATAACAAAACTATGCGACATCAGTCGGTATACAACTATGTTATTTACCTTGCTATTCTCCACAATTAAATTTGATTGAAAGATTTTGTCAATTTATTATAAATGAATGTTTCTACTCTAAGTACTATGCTAAATTTGCAGTATTAGCGGTAGCAATCTCTAACTGCATTGCTACCGCTAATACTGATAAGCAGAAGAAGTTAAACAGCTTATTGACTCTCGAGTTTCAGACATTTAAACAAGTGCAATTTTTAACCCTTTAAAGTATAATTCCTAAAACCTTTGGCACTGGTATCTGCTAATAAACGGTTTTTTTCTGATTGTATTAACTCTTCTGCTGTTTTCCGCGAAGATATTTGGGTAAATTCCTGGCAATTTAGTTCCCACAATTCCAAAGCTTTGCGATTACCATAGTTCAAAATCGGATCTGCTGCTGCGTCATGGGAAAATATAACAAAAGGTGCTTCAAATAGTTCTTGGGGTAATTCTTCGGGTGGAAGAGTCAAATCAAAGAGGGATTGTCCTAATCAATGTTGATAACTATGTAGTAAGTTTTGGCTATGCTGGATAATTGCTGATTGTTGCCAAGGTAATTGCCCATTTTGATTCATTAGCTACATTTATATCGCTACATAGTCAAGTATCTCACTTTCTTAGTACACTGGGGCAAAAAGAAACGGCGTTGGATAAGTGCGGGATGAATTAGGGTTTGAAACCATTGAGAAATCGTTGAAAATTTAGTGAAATCATCCCCTGATTCAGCAACGCCAAATAAGGTGATTTAGAAGAAAGAATTTACCAATGAAAGTAAGATGTAATGTAATGTTGATGAGTAAAAAAACAGGGGCAAGTATTTTGGAGTATGCTAGACCCAGCAGAGGAACCCAAATCATTAACAAGATCACAAACAAATAGAAGACTTGCGGTTGGCAGCATCGAAAATGAATGGAGTAGAACGTCGGGGCTTTCAAGCTCAGATGACGTTGAAATATTGCCAAGGTAGAGCAAGGTTAGCACAAACAGTATTCGGTTGGGGTAGAGAAAATATAGAGTTAGGGTTAGGGGAAAAAAGAACAGGGATAATCTGTGTGGGATTACAATCAGCCTTTAGCACAGCAAAGCGTTGCCAGGACAAACAACCTCTTCTGTTGTGGCATTATTGCTGGGACAAATTGCAGAATCTGATTCTCAACAAGACCCAACATTTAAAACTTCCTTAGCCTATACCCGGTTAACAGCAACATCGGCACTAGAAAAACTCAAAGAACAGGGATTTAGCCAGGAGCAATTGCCTTGCGCCAGTACAATGGCACAAGTATTGAATCGAATGGGCTATGGTCTTCCTAAAGTAGTAAAAGCCAAACCTCAAAAAAAATTCCACAAACCCATGATATCTTCAACAACATCAAAGAATTTGAGCCGCAATCAACAAACAAGCCTCAAACTCAAAGGACTAAGCATGGATTGCAAAGCT
>CBZS010000825.1 GCA_000613065.1 Richelia intracellularis
AGTCTTTTAACTTTATCTTTCATCTGATAAACCTGCCAGAACGTGCACGTTTAGTTTAGCCCCTGCACGTTCTGGCACACTTGCAGAAGTAACCAAGACTCGCAAAACTAGCCCTAACAAGTCAACCGTAATAAATCGCTTAGGTCCATGTATTTGTTTTCCTGGGTCGAAACCCACATCCGTACAAATCATGGTTGCGGTTTCAACTGATTGGCTATCAAAGCCTGCTTCCCATGGACTTGGTTCTCGACTGGCTGCTACCCGAACCCATTTATATAGTTTGTCATGAACCTGAAGCCAAGTAAGCTCTTTGCGCCATCTTCTGAAATAGGCATAGACTGTAGACCAAGGTGGTAAATCTCCTGGTAATGCCCGCCATGTAGATCCTTGACACAGTAGGTATAAAACCGCGTTTACTACTGGGTACATACATGTTGTTGTACGTGGACGACCACCTGATTTTGCCTCTGGAAACAGCTCTGGGATTAACTCCCACTGTTCCCACGTTAAATTGCTAGGATAATTCTTAATGATTTGCTCACGGGGTGCTGTTTTCTATAATTCTCAGCATATGCCTTGTGAGCTTTTTTATGATACCTCCCACCTTTTAAAACATCCTCTTAGTATTATGCTCCTTGGTAACTGGAATCAGTGTGGCATCTAATATTTGACCCCCCTTAGCTTGGTAGCCTTGGTCTCTCAGGTCCCTATCAAATTAATTATTGCTCAAACAGTTCTTCAATAAGACCCTGCTGCTTCAACTGCTGCCGAAATAACCAAACTGTAGTTGCATCTGGTACTGGTTCTGCTAGCCCCAAGCCCAAAAATCTCATGAACGATAGTCGGTCATTGACCTGGTACTCCAGTTCTTCATCACTGATGTTGTACAGTTGTTGCAGCACAAGCATTTTGAACATGACTATTGCATCTATGGGATTTCGCCCAGCATTATTTTTTCTGGGCTTGTCATGCACTTGTTCTAAAATCGGAGGAAATTATGACCACGGCACCGTCTCGTCTAACTTCATCAACAGGGTCTTCTTGCTTTCTAACTTCTGGTATCGCTGTTCAAGTTCCCCGACTTTTTTTTCTTCCATGGCGATTCAACCCCAGCTTCTGCTCTCCCTATACTCTCATCTCGGGAGCTACTTCCTCAATTTTTCGAGGTGCCCATATATTCAAACTGCGATCGCTGATGCGAAATAAATTGTATATCCACTATATTTGAATTTATATTTATAGCAAACTGAGTACTTGACATATATGGCAATCGCATACTGAATTGTAGCGTGCGAGGGTTAAACATATTTAGCGATAAGTAGCAATGTAACTTTGTATAAAAGAGTCAGACTTTTTTTCGGGAATGTTATTCCTTGGCTCTGTAATAAATCCTATCAGTAATCATTAGCGAAAAACTACTTCTGTGCCCCAACAGTTAAGAGCTTACATACACAGTACGAGAGGAAAAGTACCGTTACTTAAAGGTGGCGGGCGTGAAGCGAGGAAGGCGCGGAGAATCTGGGAGGTTGGCTTTAAAGAAGTAGCTATCCTTTAAAGAATGTGTAGTAACTCACCAGTGGAGTTCCTTGCAAGTGATGGAGGCTTTGCTCTAACGACTTGCATGGGAGTAGTTTATTAGTCTATTAATTGGATGTTAAGCAAGTCGGTATGAAACATTCAAGGTATGTCATTGCGTAGAAACAACAGTGACTTCTCGTAGAGTATGAGACTAAGTGAAAAGTTTGCGGAGACTATCCGCTAGGACTCATAAATTCAAAGTATTTTGTGTTAGTTTACATTTTGTTATACGGTTCTACTTATTTGTGTCGAATTTGTCGAATTACTTACTAACGTCGAGTAATTCAACTAGAGCTATAATAATTAGAGCTATATTGGGTATTCTCGTTATTGAGATTAGTTTTAAAGATTTTAGAGCACGTAGTTAAGGATTATTTATTTTTGATAAATTTTTCCAAAAAATTATTTTATTTATTTTGCTAAAGTTAGCAAATGAATTTGCAATCCCTTGTACTAAATTATAGACTCGCAAATTTATATAAATTTACTACATTATTATTGAAAGTATGGAATTTGATTATTTCAGTAGTAACAATGAGGATTCTGCTATCAATAAAAATCGTCGCCATATATTAGCTAACGGTTGGCGAATTTTTCAAAGGGACTTTGATTAAGGTTTCTTTTGGCAAGTTCTGTGGAACAACTCCCAAGAATTAAACAAAAAACCATTGATTTGTTGAGTTATTATGCCGATGCTCTCGGTATAACTAACTATTCTTGGTGGTCAAATATTCTCAATGTTGCTTCTTATTATACCCGTAGTGAATTTGAAAGATACTGGAATTATATTACAATTATATTACACCTGCGCCCCTAACACCTGATTACCGTTACAAGGACGTTATGGCGACGGAAACTCCTATTGTTAAGTTGGTAAGTCGTAACAGTATACCTATAGATTATGTATTGAATCGACTCCAGGAAATCACAGTTTTAAGAATATTAGATATTTTGGGGACTCTATAAATTATCACTCAATATTATGCAGAGAGTGATTTTTACTACCCTGTAGATAAGTTTATCAATTGGGAAAGAGTTGATGTACTTAATACGGTGTATGGTTATTGATATAAATATGACGTTTGGCTACAAATAAATCCTTACGAAGGCGGCAGAAGGCAGTATACTTTAATGGCGATAGAAGTTAGACCACTAATTAATAAAGTCACTTATGATTTAGCGATGATGTTAAGTGGTTATAAAAGTCGTCGTGTAGGCAAAGTTCACAGCCAATTTTCCATCACTTCCTTTCCTAAAGATATTCAATAATTTAGCGATACAGTTCAACAGACAATTATTAATCAAAAGCAGCTAGCAGTATTAGTACATGGAGAACCGGGAACAGCCAAAACTGCATGGACTCAAGCAGTGGCTAAAGAGATTCTTGTACCATTAGGTTTCGTGATTTTAATTTTAGAGCACGATGCAATTTAATACTTTATTCCGCCAACATATTTAGAGAATATCTGTATTATTATCAATGAAGCTGATATTTAGCTCAGA
>CBZS010000826.1 GCA_000613065.1 Richelia intracellularis
TCCCTCAAGACTAATGTCAAATTTGCTAGTAAAATGAGCCCTATAAAAACTAGGAACACCTACAGAGATAGAAGAATTTTTCATTCAATTAACTAGACAACTATCAGTTCCTATTCAGTGTATTCAACTTACAGATATAAGTAGTGGGAATTTGATGACTAGTACCTGTAGTGACAAACCTATTTTTCCTCTGCAATTACCTTTATCAGATGAAGATTTGCAGGTAAAAACAGTATTAAACCCTCAGCCAGGAGTTACTGGTATAAGTAATCAAACTAGTCAGCTACATATATTGTTATCTGTACCTATATATAATTCGACAGGTAAATTAATTTATGCTTTAAGTATACAAGCAATTATTTACCAAGAATCTCACAAAAATACTGACCCTCCCAGAAATAATACAATTATTATTGCCGAAGATGGTACTATTTTAGCCCATCCCCAACTTGAAAAAGTGGGGGTTAATGTCGCTACAGTTGCTAATGGTAAAAGTTTAAAAAAAATTATTCAAAACGCAATTTTAGAGGACAATAAATCAGTAAATTTACGTTTGCTATCGGGTATTGAACTTGTCGCAGGCTACGCTACAATTCCAGGACTTACCAATATTAAACCACAACAGCAATGGATTATTATTGTCGCTACCAGTTTAGATAATGCCTTATCGGGTTTAGAAGAACTTCAACTCATTTTAATTGTATTGACAGTGGGTTTAATTGCTGCCAGCTTATTGACATCACTATATCTAGCTCCATATTTAGCCCGTCCTGTGGAAAGATTACGGGACTATGCTTTGAATTTAAACTCTTATCAAGATATGGAGCCAATTCCCCATGATTTAGAAATTCGGGAATTTAATCAGTTAGCCCAAGCACTTAATCAAATGGTAGAGAGATTGAGAGTATGGGCGGAAGAATTAGAAATCGCCTGGCAAGAAGCAAAAACAGCCAATCACGTTAAAAGTCAATTTTTAGCCGCTACTTCCCATGAATTGAGAAATCCCCTCAATATTATTATTAACTGCATTCGTTTAGTTACAGATGGTTTATGTGATAGCCGAGAAGAAGAAATGGATTTTCTCCAGCGAGCAGATGAAACGGCTATTCATTTATTAGGAATAATAAATGATATTCTAGATATATCAAAAATAGAGGCTGGCAAATTATCAGTATTTCTAGAACCAGTAGATTTACGAGAATTACTACTTGATGTGATTAATCTACAATCAGTTAATATTC
>CBZS010000827.1 GCA_000613065.1 Richelia intracellularis
AAAATCTGGAACCCAGCGGCAGAAAGAATGTTTGGTTGGACTGAAGCAGAAGTAGTTAACCGTCCCAGTCCCATTAACCTGGATGATATACAGGAAGACTGTAGTACCCTACAAAGTAATTTATTCCAGGGCAAAATCTATGGCAGAGTAGAATTACGTCCCTACAAAAAAAATGGTGATGCGATCGTTCTCATTTTTTCCGCAGCCCCTTTAACTGATACCAAGGGAGAAATTAGCGGTATTGTGGCAGTAATTGCTGATATTACTGAGCAAAAACAAAGGGCAGAGCAAATACGTTTATTAAAATAGGTAGTAGTAAATACCAACGATGTCATTATAATTACAGAGGCAGAACCTATTGACGAACCGGGACCCCAGATTATTTATGTTAATGAAGCCTTTACCCGTATTACTGGTTATCAGCCAGAAGAGGTATTAGGTAAAACCCCCCGTATTTTACAGGGTCCAAACACTGATCGTACAGAGCTCCATAAAGTCCGTACGTACAGCCCTTTGGAATTGGGAAGGTGTTACTGTTGAGGTAATTAACTACCGCAAAGATGGCTCTGAATTCTGGAATGAATTTAGTCTAGTTCCAGTTAGTGATGGTAAAGGTTGGTACACCCATTGGATTGCGGTGCAGCGACATACCACTGGACGCAAACAGACGGAACAAGCTCTGCGTCAAAGTGAAGAAAGATTTCGGGCATTAATTGAAAATGCCTTAGACATCATCATGATACTCTATCGCCATGGCAACATCATTTATGTTAGTCCTTCTGCTGAAAAAATTTTAGGATATACTGTAACCGATTTGCTAGGTAAATTACTGGTTGACTTCATTCATCCTAGCGATCGCTCAAGCATCGACAAACGCCTATAAAATACCTATCAATATCCAGAAATCCAGCATCCAATAGAGTTTCGTCATCGCCACCAAGATGGAGCGTGGCGTATTCTGGAACAATTATTCAACTGTTTGTAGAAGGCGCTGCTACTCCCTGTGTAATGATTAATGCCCGTGACATAACTGGACGCAAACGGCTGGAGGAAATTCGCCTAGCACTAGAACGGGAGAAAGAACTTAGCGCGTTGAAAACCCGCTTTTTCTCCATGGCATCCCATGAATTTCGTACCCCCCTCAGTACAGCCTTGGCAGCAGCAGAAGTGTTAGAAAATTCTCAAAATAAATGGAATAACACTGAACAAATAAGGCGGAATCTGCACAGAATTCAAAAATCAGTAAAGAACGTAGTGCAACTGCTAGATGATATTTTAACCATTAACGGGGCTGAAGCAGGGAATCTCACATTTCATCCCAAGTCCCTCGATTTAGAGTCTTAGTGCCGTCAGTTCATAGAAGAAATGGGTCTCAGTGCAGGAAGTAACTATACAATTACTTTTATCTGCAAGGGAATATCCCGTGCCATCAGTCTGGATCAGAAGTTAATGCATTCGATTATTTCTAATTTACTGTCGAATGCGATTAAATATTCTGCCAATGGTGGAAACATTAAATTTAGTCTAAAATTTCAAGCCAACAATGTAATTTTGACAGTACAAGATGAAGGTTCAAACAACTTTCTTTAGAAGATCAAAGAAAGTTGTTTGAACCTTTCCATCGTGGCAAAAATGTTCGTACTATTCCTGGAACGGGGTTGGGTTTAGTCGTTGTGAAAAAATGTGTAGACTTACACCAAGGTTCAATTAATATCAATAGTGAAGTAGGAGTGGGTACAACTTGTTTAGTTAAACTCCCTTATCTTTCTTCTCAATTAATGTAATCAATTTTTATTAGGTCTAGCTAATTTTTAAACTAACTTGGGTTTGATAGCGATCGCAAACCAAGGATTTGACGCGAAAATAACATCTTGTTCTTCGGTATTCATACAATCATATCCAATGAGTGTAATAGTTAATACTTGATAGATAAATATAAGGGTTTAGCATCACCAAACCCTTATATTTATATGTGGTGTAAGCCAATGAGAAATGTTGTAACCCATGCTTTAGACTTCCCCGCCTCAATATATCGAGATATATCACGAGAATCT
Source organism: Richelia intracellularis (assembly GCA_000613065.1). Taxonomy (GTDB): domain Bacteria; phylum Cyanobacteriota; class Cyanobacteriia; order Cyanobacteriales; family Nostocaceae; genus Richelia; species Richelia intracellularis_B. Next base: position 2,055 of record CBZS010000827.1, read on the forward strand.
TTCGACTGCCGTAACCACATATTTGCGAGAAATTGGGATATTTTTTTCTCCACTAACTTCTCAGACTCACGCCGAATTTTTCTACTAAAGCCTCCCTCACTTTATTATGTACGGTTTCTACCTCCTTATCTTTGAGAGTGCGATCGCTTGCTCGATAAATCAGTCGAAATGCTAAACTCCGTTGTCCTGAAGGTACGTTTTCACCCCGGTATTCGTCAAACAATTCCACGGAATCTAATAAACTTTTACCCGCTTTGGTAATGGCTTTTTCAATATCAGCAACGCTGACATCAATGGGTGCAAAGAAGGCTATATCACGGTCAGAGCCTGGATAAATAGAATAGGATTTGAAGGCGGGAATCAAAATCTCATCACTATCCAAAGCATCTAATAGTACATCTAAATCCAGTTTAAATACATAAACCGAATCTGGTAAATCCTTTTCTTGCCGTAATTGGGGATGCAATTGTCCGAACACACCCAGTTTATTACCTCCCACCCACAAGGAGGCAGTGCGTCCTGGATGCAGACGAGTATCTTGGCGATCGGGATGATATTCTACTTGTAATCCCATTTGCATGAAAACACTTTCTAGGATTCCTTTGGCTGCGAACCAAGTCATGGGTTCCTCTTTACCACTGTTGTGCCAATGGCTAGAGGTAGTGTCACCCCCCATAATTCCCGCTACCATATCGGCTTCTTGCAATCCATCTTCTTGCCAGAAAATTCTACCAATTTCAAATCCATTTAATGAACCATTCCCCTGTTCCAGGTTGTATTGGAATGCATCAACTAAACCTGCAATTAAGTCGGTTCTCAGGGCGGAATATTCGCTAAATAGGGGGTTACTCAAAGCAATTTGTTTATCTTCCCCTGGCTTCACCAAGGAGTAATGCATTAGTTCTGTTAAACCCTCAGCTCGGAAACTAGCCCGCAACTTGCGGAGCAACTCTTGATCTATGGGTAAATAACCAGCCTCCGATTTTTCTGGCAGAGTATTGCAAAAGTGATCGTAACCGTAGAGGCGAGCAATTTCTTCAATTAAGTCAATTTCTCTTTCTAAATCGCGGTAACGGTAGGAGGGGACTGTCACCGTCCAAGTTGTATCGCTGGTTGTTGTTAATTCACAACCCAAAGCTGTAAGGGTGCGTTCTACGTCTGCACCTACTAGTTCGCCCATATTATCATCCCCTAGTTCCACAGGACCTAGGACTTGATTTACCCGTTCTAAACGCAGTTCAATGGAACGGTTCCAGGTGGATGGATTGGGACGGGTATCTGCCGTTTCTTGGGTAACAATTGAACCACCAGCTAATTCTGTAATTAAGGAGAGAGCGCGGCGACAAGCTATTTCCAAACCAACGCTATTCACACCCCTTTCATACCTTCCTGAAGATTCACTTCTTAAACCCACACTGCGGGAAGAACGGCGAATCGCAACTGAATCAAATAAAGCTGCTTCCAGGATAATGTTTTCCGTTCCCGAATGGACTTCTGTTTCTGCTCCTCCCATTACCCCTGCTAAGGCTACGGGCTTATCATTGGCAGTAATTAACAGGTTTTGGGTTGCTAGTTTGCGGGTTTGCCCATCTAGTGTTTTTAACGATTCCCCGGCATTGGCAAAGCGAACCCCAATGGGAAGTTTTTCGCTAACAGCGACAGACTCTAAACGTTTACTATCAAAGGCATGGAGTGGTTGTCCCCATTCCAACAATATATAGTTAGTAATATCAACAATATTATTAATGGGACGCATCCCCGCACTATTTAGTCTTTGTTGTATCCAACTAGGGGAAGGTGCAATTTTTATACCAGTAACTACCGTACCGAAATAAGCCGGACAAGCTGAAGGCTCACTAATTTTTAAACTTAAATTACCTGCACTTTGGGGTAAGGATACAGTCTCAGGTTCCGGAATACTTAACTTTCCACCAGTGAGTGCAGCAACTTCCCTTGCCACACCCACCATGCTCAAAGCATCAGCACGGTTTGCCGTGGAGGTTAAGTCTAGAATAATATCATCTAAACCAAGGAGAGGACGTACATCGCCTCCTAGTTGTAAGTCGTCTTGGGGGAAAATATGAATACCATCAATATCCGTGAGTAAACCTAGTTCTTTTAAAGAACAAATCATTCCACAGGAAGGCTCACCCCGGAGTTTGGCTGGTTTAATTTTTAAGTCAATATTCGGTAGATATGTACCAACTGTTGCTACCGGGACATAAATATCTGCACAGACATTAGCAGCACCACAAACAATATTTAACAGTTCCCCTGTACCAACATCCACCTGACATACACTTAATTTATCCGCATTCGGGTGGGGCTGACGTTCTACTACTTTACCAATCACCACACCATCTGCCCAAGTGCGTCGATCCTCAATTTCTTCCACTTCAAATCCAGCCATGGTGAGGGTTTCGGCTAATTCTTCAGGGCTAAGCTTAATTTCGACTAGTTCCCGCAGCCAATTCAAAGAGATACGCATGGAATGAGTTTGCTTGTTCTAAAAAATGTTCTTTGTTTTATCTATTATCTGTGAAAACAATCGAGCGATCGCTTACAGACTTTAGTTTCATTATCTATATTAGAGCGCAGTTGGCACAGCGAAGACATAGAGATTGCAGAGAGTCCATAAATCATCTTGTGCTACCCCTTCCTAATACACTTCTTTTTGTATAGTAATTTCGTACTTTTACTAAATGTAATGATGGTACAAAAGATGTTAAGAGCCTGAGCGGCAATCCAAAATCGTATTTAGCTAGGTGGATGCAGAGGTTTTCTTTATGATTAACCACTATATTATCAGTCTAAATCCCACATCTAAGCAGGAATGGGATAGATGTATATTACGCTGTGCCGTTAACGGCACAGCGACCCGACCTTTCAAAGCTTGTAGCGGATAAATTAGGGGTGAGTGTGGGCAGTCCTTTAATCAATGTAAATACTGAGGTAAAGGTATTATCGAAGGCTAGTATTACCCCAACAGAGCAACTCTCTTTAAAGATGTCAGAGGCGAAGGAAAAGCTTCAACTACGGGAAGCAGCTTAGAGAGGGGTATATAATTTTTCAAGGGCAGCTACAAGGGTTGCCCTTATGGTTTTGCCCATTGCAGACAGAATTAACAGGAAATTATACTAACAACAGGCTATATTTTTAGATTGACGTTTAAACAATATTGGCAAAATTCTCTGTGGTAAGGGTATCTGATTGAATTCCTAGAAGTATAGCCAATGGTTGTTGATTTTGGTCGAGAATTAAGGCATCCCTAGGGTTATACTTGAAACGGGTAAAAGTTGGACTTTTTTAAGGCTCTGAAATTCGAGAGTCAATAAGCTGTTTAACTTCTTCTGCTTATCAGTATTAGCGGTAGCAATGCAGTTAGAGATTGCTGCCGCTAATACTGCAAAATTAGCATATTACTTAGAGTATAAACATTCATTTATAATAAATTTCCAAAACCTTTCAATCAAATTTAATTGTGGAAAATAGCAAGGTAAATAACATAGTTGTATATCTACTGATGTCGCATAGTTTTGTACTAATTTACACTTCTGATATTTGGCATTATCTAGTACAATAACAATTGGTTTATTTAGCCCCAGATTACAGGGTAAGCGCATCTCAAATTCTATTGACAAGCGGGTTGAGAGGTATCATCATGTTGGGATAAACAAGCAGTAAGAACAGTCAGCATATAATTATTATCCATAGCGGCTCGATTATATTTTTGGCGATTACTACGTTTCAAAGATTGCTCCAGGTTTAAAGCATTAAGAGCTATTCGCCGCAGAAGTGCGAAGTTTTGTGGAGTATGACCAGTACGGACACGACAAGCATCTTCAGAAAAAGTGACATCTAAAGTCCAATGCAACCCATTTTCCACACCCCAATGAAAAACTAGTTAGATAAAACTGAACTTCACGGGTTGTTTGATTCCAAAGATGTCGTACCCGCACAACCATCACAATGCATTTAAGACCAACCCAATTGTCTTGGTTATGCAAAGTTTGCAGTTGAGAAATAGGAACACACCAAATTTGACGTTTTTCAGTACGATGATGACCTTTCTCTACCCGTTTATCATAACTATGGATAATACCTTTAAAGCCTTGAGTTCACTGTTGCTCAAACCAATTTTTCACTTGTCCGTAAAGTGTAGGATGATTACCTTTGAGTCCTAAAACATAATCTGCTTTTGCATTAAAGATTTGGGATGCAATTGCTGTTTGCATACCCATGGCATCAATGGTAATAATACATCCAGCCATGTCTAATAATTCCAATAATGCAGGGATTGCTGTAATTTCATTCCATTGATTTATCGTCTTGTTTTACTTGTCCTAAAACAAGACGATGTTTACTCGACCATGCACTAACTAGATGTAACGCTGATTTACCCTGTTCTCTATCATAGGAACTTTTGAGGGTCTTACCATCAATGGGAATTACCTGTGCACCTGGGGCTTGAACTCTTGATTCTACCCAACGTCGAAAGCATCCCTCAAATACTTTTGGGTTAATGGGTTCAAACACCCGTGGAAAGGTATCTGCACTTGGGATGCCCTCTGGTAAAGCTAAAAACTGCTCCAACCAGTCGTATTTACTCAATCCATAATTTTCCATGTCCTCCCATCCCTTACCTCCTGGAATCACTGATAGTATTCCAATGATTAAAATATCTGTTAAGAAATGGACAGGGGTTCTTTCTACAGGTGAGTCTTCTATCTCACTAAAAACTAATGACATTTTTTCTGTCAATGCAGTGGCATTGGCTATACTCAAATTTTTTGAGCTTTTAATCTTTGGTTTTGAAGATTTGAAACCGGTAGGCGCAAGCCTTCTTGTCAGAGATACCATTAGACTAAGCCGTTCAGTTCAGATACACCCTTTGCGTCCTTATTAGCATACGACTTAACTTCTTTAATACTTAAATCTCCATTTTTGTGCCCCAGGAGTGTTCCAGCAACTGGGGAAGATTGGGTGGGGTAGGGGAGTGCCAGGTGGGGGTATGAGTGTTTATTGGGCTTACTCAAGGTCTTGATGCCCCTACCTGGCACCACCGAATCTAGGGAAGCGTTCCCCAGTTGCGTCAACTTTTTTTGGCGATGCCCCTCCAGTACCCCCCCAAAGGGCGTTGGCGTAGCCTGCCCTTTGGCACGAAGTGCCCGTCGTTGGCGTTCGCACTTGAGAATCAAGACATACCCCACAATTCTGTACAACAATCTGTATTTTTCACTACAAAATTAGATGCGCTTACCCTGCTTTACCTCGTTTCTCAAGTAATATTGTTTCTTAATTTATAATACTTGTTATTACCGCTATACAAAAGTCCAGCTTTTAACCGTTCTTAGTATAATAAACCATCAACGCGATCGCTAACTTGATCGATTCTTTCTCCACTAATATCAGCATGGTCTTTGTCAAAGTTACCATGTCCGCGCGATTCATTACCAACGAAATCAAAGTTATAACCTTTGTTGGTTAACAAATTCCATAAATCGTGTCGATAACCACCGGTGTCTGATTCTAAATATCCTTTGGTAATGGAGTCACCTAAGGACATAATTTTCAGGGGGATTTCATTTGTAGGGACTATATTGTAAGTATTAAGACTTGTGTTGAGGTAATATCAATACTAGTATGAGCTTAACTATAGTCAACGGTTTCTATCTCTTGAGTATTGCCATCAAACTGCTGATTACCACTACCAGCTTGGAAAACATTACCCAGGTTGAGTTCAGTTAACTGGGTTTGGGGATAACTACTTTCAGGATTCATGATTTCCTAACTTCAGTTGACAAAGTAGTTGGGAAATTTGTTGATTAATTTGGTTGAGATGAAAGTTTTGGCTAGCGGTAGTACGTGCTTGGTTAGCGATCGCTATCATGTTTTTTGGATTGTGATAGCAATCGGTTATTATTTGCGCTAGTTCTTCGGTATTTTCAGGGGTGACTAGGAAGCCTGTTTTCCCGTGTTTGACTAATTCCATTGCACCCCCTGCTTTAGCAGCAATAACTGGTTTCCCACAAAGCATTGCTTCGACGATTACTCTCCCAAATGGTTCAGGGGAGGTGGAGGTATGGGTAATCAAGTTACAAGCTGTCATGAGTTGGGGTATATTATGGCGAAATCCCAGAAATTTAACCCGATGTTCTAAGCCTAATTCTGCAACTTGTTGGTGTAACTGTTGGAAGTATTCGCGCTCGCCAAATAGTGCATCACCTACTATAATTGCTGTGATTTGTGCAGGACATTTTGCTAAGGCGGAGATTAATATATGTTGCCCTTTCCATGGTGCAATTCTGCTGAAATGTCCAACAACAAACTTGTTTGTTACTTCTAATTCTTGCCTAGTTTTTTGAGCTATGCTTTGACCAATTTGATATTTTTGGGGATTAAAGCCGTTATAAACTACTTTGACGAGATTTGTATTTCCTCCTGAGGTTATAAATGCATTTTTACTAGCTTGGGAGTTAGCAATTACTAATGATGAAAAATGATTGGCAAGGGTGACTGCAAGACGTATATTTGTTTGACTGAAATGAGTATATGATAGAATATCATGTAGGTGATAAACTAGGGGAATATGGGTGCATAAGCTGACGATTCCACCAACAACTAATGCTTTTTGAGTATTGGCATAAATGAGGTCATATTTTCTGGCAATTGGTATGATTCTGGTGATTAGGGGGATAATTTGTGTAAAGCTATTTATTCCTTGAAATAGATTACTTTTTTTACTAATTTTGATAAGTTGACTGGGAATAATTTGTACTGGTACATTTGAATCCTGTAGAATTTGTTTAAATTCTCCATCTGAAAATAAGGCAACTAGACAATTATTTTGGTAGGTTTTAGCAATGTCTAGTAAACAGAGTTCTGCACCTCCTGGTTTACCACTTTGATCTAGGAATAGTATTTTCATAGGTGTAAAAAAAGGTATTTTTTCCCACGTCTAGATGCTGAGAATAGAATTGATAAATAAAGTCAGACAAGGCATGAAATTTATCCGCATAACGCTGCTATCAAAATAAAATTTGTCTATAAATGTTTGCGGAGCGGGGAGAGGTAGATGACTATGTAAAAACTATAGAAATTATAAATTAAATAAACCGAATTCTCTCATATGCTGTTAGACAGATAATGATATTTATAGTTATTTAATTAACGGTAAAAGTTAAAAGAACTATAAATATCAAAAATCTAAAATTGTTTGGCGTACTGTTTGAGCTATTTTGTACCAGTCAAATTTATCTACTGCGTACTGACGACAGGATTGTCTTGAGGGTAAGGGAATTTCTTCTAGGAAGATTTGTGTGAGTTTGTCAGCAATATCTTCTGCTGAGATAGAGGAGGTAATTAAATTGGGAGAGAATGGCGTTAAAATTTCTGGCATTCCCCCAATGGGAGTACAAACAACGGGGGTACCGCAAGCTAAAGATTCAATTATTGCTAAACAAAATCCTTCAAAAGATTGACTAGGAAAAATTGTTAAATCTGCGGCTTGATATGCTATTGCTAATTGCTCATCTGATAGGAATCCGAGGAATTTAACGTGATTGTTTAGCCCCAACTCGATGGCTTGTTTTTGTAGTGATAATTGTAATTTTCCACGTCCGGCGATTGCTAACCATATATCAGGTATTCTCGGTTGAATTATTGCTAGTGCTGTTAAGAGTTTATCTATTCCTACTCTATGTATTAAACGCCGGGATGTAAAGATAATTGGTCTGTCTAAATGCCATCCTAATTCTTGTCTAGCTTTGGTTTTAGATAAGTTATAACGGAATTTATGAATATTTACACCACCAGGAATTATATAGATTTTGTTCCTAGATATTTGATATTGTTTGTGTAAAATATCCCCAAATGCTTGACTCAGAGTGATAAAGCGATTGCAGCGTTGATAAACTCTTTTTTTCTATTAGAGATTTCTTGAGTAATACACTAATTTTATTAGTCCCTTCTGCATGGCTTTCATCTGCCCAAGGGCCATGAAAATTGAAGGTAATTGGTACTTTTTGAGGCAATAAGTCTAAAATAGGCAAGCTATAAAGAGCGAAGTGTAAGTTAATTGCATCTATATGATTTAAATTGAGTTGTTT
>CBZS010000828.1 GCA_000613065.1 Richelia intracellularis
TGGAACCAGAATTAAATAATCACGGCAACGGAGAGTTAATTTTAGTTGTTGATGACGAGGACTCTATCCGCGATATTACTAAAACATCTTTAGAGATTCATAATTATTAAACAATTACCGCCTGTGATGGGGTAGAAGCGATCGCTCTTTATGCAGAACACCGTGATCGGATTGCCATTGTTGTCACAGATATGGTTATCCCCACCATGGATGGTATCGCTACAATCCGCACCTTAAAAAAAATTAACCCTAATGTAAAAATTATTGCTGTTAGTGATATGGCTAGCAACAATAAACTCAATTTAATTAATCAAATTGGTGTTCATGCTTTTCTACCCAAACCCTACACTGCTAGGGAATTATTACAAACTATTGGTACGGTAAGGAATAGCTAGAGCTTGGATTCAGTTATCAGTATTCTCTCCTCCCTTTCCTTTTCTGCTCCCCCTAACCCCTACTTGTTCACCGGAATACCAGTACAGGAATATTGCTGCTGCGAAGGATTTGAGCGGTGGTACTACCAATTACTAAATGACGAATGCGACTATGTCCATAAGCACCCATCAATAGTAAATTAATATTGTTCTCTTTTACATACTGAGCGATCGCTGTTTCTGGATTACCTTGAATGAACCAACATACTGCCTGAAATCCCCCTGTAATAGCTTTTTGTTTTGCTTGCTCTAATCGAGAGTTTGCTGTTGTATCCTCGGAACTTTTAGCAACAGTAATTATATGTAGCTCTAAACCTTGGAAAGCTGGAGAATCAATCAGGAACTGTAAAATTTTCTCGCAACTTTTACTACCGTCATAAGCTAATAACAATCTCTCAATTGGTTGATACTGACGGGAGGTAACAAGACAAGGTTTATGACTAGAACGCAGAATCCGCTCCAAATTTGCCCCTAAATGTCCCGAAGCAAATTCTGCCGCTTCTCCCCGTTTACCCAAAATAATTAGATCAACATCAGACTCTAATTCGGGTAAAAAATCAACCAAAAACCCAGTCTTATGCGTTGCTTGCACAGTTGTCACACCACCACTGATTAATGCTGATTCTGCATCCTGTAAAATAAACTTTGCCTTTTGGTGATTCAGTTTGGCTTTTTCATGTTCCAATGCCACTAGTTGTTGAAGTAGCACATCCGAAGCATCGACACCAATACTACCACTAAGATGGCTGGCTTCAGCAGTTGCTTGACTGCGGGCATCAGAAACATATAAGACATCTACCTTTGCATATAATTTCGTTGCTAACCATGCCCCATACTGATAGCTACTCTGGGCAAAAATTGAGCCATCGGTACATAATAAAATTCGCTTCATGGTAAATCATTTCTGTGAGTAATATGCTATTTTCTCAGAGATTCAGTCTGGTTGTGAACGCCCAATTTTTCCACTAATGTGGCACTAGCTTCATTTAATCCCAATAATTCCACATCCGCACCATTACGACGGAATTTGAGGACAATTCGGTCTAGAATTCCTACTGCTCCTTGATCCCATAAATGAGCATTGGTTAAGTCAATTGTGACAGTATCTACTACTTCGCCAAAATCAAAGGAATCAATAAATTCTTCCTTAGATAGAAAGAAAATCTGTCCACTTACTATATAAGTGCGATGACTACCATCTTCACTCAATATCCTCTCCACAAATACCAATTTGGCAATTTTACGGCTAAAGAATACTGTACTCATGATAATCCCTGTTGCCACACCCAAAGCGAAGTTACGAGTAAAAATAGTGACAAACATTGTTGCCAACATAACCAGGGTTTCGCTGGGGGGAATTCGGCGAATATCCTTAAAAGATGACCAGCTGAATGTACCAATAGACACCATTATCATGATTGCAACTAGGGCAGCCATGGGCATTTGTTTTACCCAATCTTGCAATACCAAAATGGCAAAGAGGAGAAATATGCCTGCAGAGAGTGTGGATAGCCTACCCCTGCCACCAGATTGAACATTAATTACCGATTGCCCAATCATTCCACAACCTGCCATTCCACCAAAAAAAGCGGTGACTATATTGGCAATACCTTGACCTTTAGCTTCTTGATTTTTATCGCTGGGTGTGTCGGTAAGCTCATCCACTAAAGAAGAGGTAAGGAAGGAAGCCAACAAGCCCACAATCGCTAATGTTAAAGCATAAGGGAAGATAATTTGTAAGGTTTCCCAAGTAAAAGGAACTTGCGGCAAAGCAAATACAGGTGGAACCGTTGGTAATGCTCCCATATCACCAACGGTAGGTACTTCCAACTTTAGAGCGATCGCAGCTAGAGTCATTACTGCTAAAGTAACCAATGGTGAGGGCACAACCTTAGTAAATCGGGGGAGAATATAGATAATTGCCAAAGAGATAGCAGTTAAAATGTATACTATGGGGGGCTTGCCGAGTAATTGTGGTAGTTGTGCCATGAAAATCAGTACTGCCAAAGCATTGATGTACCCCAACATAACGGCTCTGGGTACATACTTCATTTGCCTACCCAGTTTAAAAACACCAAATAATACTTGGATAATTCCCGTCAAGAAAGTAGTAGCTAATAAGTACTGTAAGCCATGATCCTTTACCAAATCAATCATCAGCAATGCCATGGCTCCAGTTGCTGCTGAAATAGATCCTGGTGTACCACCTAAAAAGGCGGTCAAAACAGCGATAATAAAGGAAGCATATAGTCCCACTTTAGGATCTACACCTGCAATAATCGAGAAAGCGATCGCTTCTGGAATTAAAGCCAGTCCTACTACTGCTCCGGCTAAAACATCAGCTCTCACATTTGAGAACCATTCCCGCTTCATTTTCTGAATATTCAATTTACCTCCAGTTAGCCATGAAAATTATTTGCGGACACACTTGAAATTTGTAAGTTCCTCATGTAATTAGAATTACTTAAAATATCTGGCGTTGCATAAATGCGGGATGAATTAGCGTTTGAAAGCATTGAGAAATAGTTGAAAATTTAGTTAAATCATCCCGCACTTATGCAACGCCATCTTTTGTGTTTTGACCATGTTAATGAAGAGATGTGACTGAACTAACTTAGAAAAACTTGCTTTAAACTCAATCTAAATTTATCTGCAAGTGCTGAAAATAACATGGCGAATTGAATAAAGAGTTTACAATTTATCTGAGTGTAAGAGTAGTCTGAAATCAAAGGTATCTTACCACGAAAAAATGTCTTAAATTGCTGATCGTGTTAACAGGGTAAGCGCATCTAATTTTGTAGTGAAAATTACAGATTGTTGTACATAATTGTGAAGCATGTCTTGATTGTCAAGTGCGAACGCCAACGACGGGCACTTCGTGCCTAAGCGCAGGCTACCCCCTTTGGGGGGTACTGGAGGGGCATCGCCAAAAAAATTTGACGCAACTGGGGAACGCTTCCCTAGATTCCGTGGTGCCAGGTAGGGGCATCAAGACCTTGAGTAAGCCTAATAAACACTCATACCCCCACCTGGCACTGCCCTACGCCACCCAATCTTCCCCAGTTGCTGGAACACTCGTGGGGCACAAAAATGGAGATTTAAGTATTAAAGAAGTTAAGTCGTATGCTAAGGACGCAAAGAGTCTATCTTAACTGAACGGGTTAGTCTAATCCTATCTCTGACAAGAAGGCTTGCGCCTACGGGTTTCAAATCTTCAAAACCAAAGATTAAAAGCTCAAAAAATTTGAGTATAGCCAATGCCACTGCATTCACAGAAAAAATGTCATTAGTTTTTAGTGAGATAGAAGACCCACCTGTAGAAAGAACCCCTGTCCATTTATTAACAGATATTTTAATCATTGGAATACTATCAGTGATTCCAGGAGCTAAGGGATGGGAGGACATGGAAAATTATGGATTGAGTAAATACGACTGGTTGGAGCCGTTTTTAGCTTTACCAGAGGGCATCCCAAGTGCAGATACCTTTCCACGGGTGTTTGAACCCATTAACCCAAAAGTATTTGAGCGATGGTTTCGACGTTGGGTAGAATCAATAGTTGAAGCCCCAGGAGCACAGGTAATTCCCATTGATGGTAAAACCCTCAAAGGTTCCTATGATAGAGAACAGGGTAAATCAGCGTTACATCTAGTTAGTGCATGGTCGAGTGAACATCGTCTTGTTTTAGGACAAGTAAAAGAAGACGATAAATCAATGGAATGAAATTACAGCAATTCGTGCATTATTGGAATTATTAGACATGGCTGGATGTATTATTACCATTGATGCCATGGGTACGCAAACAGCAATTGCATCCCAAATATTTAATGCAAAAGCAGATTATGTTTTAGCACTCAAAGGTAATCATCCTACACTTTACGGACAAGTGAAAAATTGGTTTGAACAACAATTATCTCAAGGCTTTAAAGCTATTATCCATAGTTATGATAAACGGTTCGAGAAAGGTCATCATCATACTGAAAAACGTCAAATTTGGTGTGTTCCTATTTCTCAACTGCAAACTTTGCATAACCAAGACAATTGGGTGGGTCTTAAATGCGTTGTCATGGTTGTGCGGCTACCACATCTTTGGAATAAAACAACCCGTGAAGTTCAGTTTTCTCTAACTAGTTTAAATTGTGTTCCTCGTAACTTAGGACAAGTGATTCGTCTTCATTGGGGTGTGGAAAATGGGTTGCATTGGACTTTAGATGTCACTTTTTCTGAAGATGGTTGTGGTGTCCGTACTGGTCATGCTCCACAAAACTTAGCACTTCTGCGGCGAATAGCTCTTAATGCTTTAAACCTAGAGCAATCTTTGAAACGTAGTAATCGCCAAAAATCTAATCCAGCCGCTATGGATAATAATTATATCCTGACTGTTCTTACTGCTTGTTTATCCCAACATGATTAGACCTGTCAACCCGCTTGTCAATAGAATTTGAGATGCGCTTACCCTGCTCGTGTTAAAAGTTAGAGGGAAGAAAGTAATGGGGCGGAGCTTAACTTGATTTTCTATGCTTAAATTGACTCAATAACCAAGCTATAAATTGATTTTGGTTTGTTTGTCAAGTTATATAAAATGTTCCACTTTATAGGTAAATGTTTAATCCAGGTAGTACCTGAGATTGGTTAATACGCTTACTACTACGATTTGCTATGGCAAAATTCATCATCCGCACGTTACGTATATTGAGAATCCAGTATTTTTCCACTCCTAAATCCCTATTTTTATCATCAGCTAGAGAAGTATTTGCTACTTCTGTAACTAAAGTGGGTGTTGAATAAATATCAAGATTTATAATGGAAGTACCATAGGAAATGGCATTGGCATTCCCACCAATGTAAAATAATGCATTGGATTGAGCTTCTTAATAATCTGTTTTGCAGCAAGTAACAGTTATCATTACCATTACCATTCATCAGAATATCTTTGATGGCAAGCAAATGTACTGAAGGCTGTTATAGTCGTCCTATGTTCATGGGGATAGTCATTTCCTAATAGTGGCATATCAATCCTCATTTTTCCATCTTGTTAGTATCCCTTAGCTTTGCTGTAACTGGATGTTCGACTATTTGAATATATTCATACCAACCAGCTGTTACCCAAGTATCTGTGAAGATTTTTCTTTGGGGATTGTGCATAAATTACCTCCCATAATTTAATTTTTAAGCGATTGCTGCTGATTTCATTTATATTCTGACCACAACCAATATCGCGTTCGCAAAGAGTTAGCTTATAATATCAATTTACAATGAAACTATGACATTACTAATAGCAGGAGTCCCAACAAAAAGCTCAAATCTTTTCATCAAAATATATACATCTTCCATACGAGAAATATAGGAATTTAAATATGTAAAATTTTTATCATTTTTACATGTAGAATACCTGCTTCCATAAAAATTTGTTCTTCTTGCTGAAAGCCTAATTTTTCATACAAACCTTTTATATATGCTTGTGCATGAACTATTACTTGAGAAATATTTTGATTAGCAATTAAGTCTAAAGCAACTACAGTCATTCTCTCACCAATCCCCCTATTTCTAGCTGTAGGTAATACTGCTAATCTCTCTATTTTTGCTGTTCCGTTGTCAAGGTACCTGACTCTGACTGTTCCTACAGCTTCTCCATTTAAATCAGCTATTAAATGCTGACAAGTATCATCTAACCCATCAAAATCTAAATTAGGAGCTATTTTTTGCCCTTCTTGAAAGACAACTTTTCTTATCTTCTGTAAATCTGAAAAGTCTTCCTGAGATTTAGCCATTTTTATAAGTAGTTTATTCATGTTAGCTTCATTATTTTCTAGATTAACTTGATTGTCAGAAAGATAAAAACAACAATATACAATCTAATTATTGGAATTAAATATTTTAATATAGTTGTTAATTTTGTTCAATTCTTTATACAATTACATTGAAATATCATTAATTACATTAGCTATAGTTTTTTCGGATTGATAACTGACAGAACAGACATCTTAGCCATAGAAGGGCGGAATCAAAAGACATTGTTTCTTATCAAACTTTTACACAAAATACCATAAAATATAAAAAATATGTAAAGTAAAAAAAAATACCATTTTCAGGTACCATTTATGCATATATTAGTGAAATATTTACACATTTTACAAGACATAAGTACTGAATAGAATAGCCTTAAGTGTATTTTCAGTAAAAACCAAACTTTGGTATGACTGCTGATTTTGCAATTGCGAGCGCTATTAAGTTTGTACTTGTGTCAATTCTGTTTTTTGGGGAATTTTTCCCATTAAGAATTGGTTAAATGCATGAATGTAACACAAGAAGCTCAAATAGTTAAATTTAACCCAGAAGGAATTATTGATTTACAAGGTGGAATAACCTTAAAATCACAAATGATGGATGTTATACATAAGCCGAATCAGCTCTGGATTATAGACTTACTATCAGTAAGTTTTATGGATAGTTTTGGTTTAATTTATTTTATTCAAGGATTAAAATTTGCTCAGAAAAATGGTTGTCGTTTAATGATTTGCAATTTACAAGCACCAGTGCGTCTAATTTTAGAATTAACTCAGATAGATTCAGTATTTGAAATTTATCAGACCTATGAAGATGGAATAATGACTATTGAAGATCAAAATAGCAACCACCAAGCTATGATTATAGCCAATGTGTAAGTAAATATTTCCTTTGCATGGTTGCGAGGGAAATCTCAGACAACCATGTAAAATTACGTACAAGATGATTTGGAACAAAAAATCACCATGTTCTAGCTAAAGTTATAGTTTTTACTTATGTAAAGTGTAATAGAAAGCTTATAATTAGTGTTTATATTAATTTAATACAAACACTAAGCATATATTTTTGAAAAAATAGTTTATTAGGATTAGTCTTTGTTTCTGATATATAAAGTAGGTAAATATAATATTTGCAACATATTATTATTTGGTAGGTATTTAGCATTGCTAAACCCCAACAGAATTATCTATTCAATCCTTTTTGTAAATTGGTATTACTTCATTAATTATTAGTAACAATACTGACAATTCCAGACCATTGAACTTTTTTAAAATTATCTCGACGGTAGGAAAAGAAATGCTCGGGAGTTTGATAGGTACAATAGGGAGCGTTCGCAATTTGTTCACCACTAATACCCATCATTTCCATCTGTAAATAATTTATCCTGCGTACATCTAGGCGGACATGCCCTGGTTGCTCATCATGGAGTACGGGAGGCTCTTTTAAAACTTGCAATGCATGAATCATTGCCTCTTCCTCCTCATATGCAAAAATACTTGCCCCCACTTTTAATGCTGTTTGATTAGATACCTGGTATACCTCCCCGGCGATGGCAGGTCCCATGGCAATTCGTAAGTCTACTAATTTACTGCCATTTGTCAATAATCGATAAATTGCCTGCGGGACAATTTTCGCAGCTGTTCCTCGCCAACCTGCGTGTACAGCTGCCACATTACCTGTGTGACTATCTGCAATCAATACGGGTGTGCAATCAGCACTAGCAACCCATACAGCTTGTAAAGGCTGTTCGCTCATCAACCCATCAGCTAATGCCCAAGTAGATTTTTCTTCTCCATCTTGGGGTAGGTGTTGTAATTGGGTACTAATTTCTCCTGGAGTTAGCACAGTGTTACCATGTACCTGCTTTAAGCGATATCCGGAGGCACCTTCATGTAGCACCTTGGTTAACTCAGTTTCTGGAGGGCGAGACCAAAATTTTTGGGTAAAAAAGCCGTGGGGCCAATCCTCTAATAAACTACAAGTTAAATAGGGTAGTCCCTGCCAATTTTGCCAGTGCCAACTGTACATATTGAACCCAACCTCAACAAACAAAAACTGCTGCCAATTAATGCTAACTTTAACAAATAAATTTAGGGTAAACCCGGTGTTATTGGATCGGCGAAAGTTAGAAAAGGCTCTAGAAGCAAAGCGTAAGTCTATTTATTTACCATTTTCTCTACATATTTTTGACATTGTTTCTTCCACAAACCACATTCTTTGGAATTTAATCAATCGCGGTGCATCACCTGGGTGTGTAGTCATTGCAACCCAGCAAACCGCAGGTAAGGGACAGTGGGGTCGTCAATGGATATCACCCACAGGGGGATTATATCTTTCTGTAGCCATTCCGACCCAGGGCTTATCAGCTAATGAAAGTTATCAATTAACATTTGCCACTGCTTGGGGTGTTGTTAACCGATTGCGAAAATTTGGCATTGATGTAGGTATAAAATGGCCCAATGATTTAGTCATTGAACACCGTAAACTAGGGGGCATCCTTACAGAAACAAAGGTACATAAAGGAAAAATTACCCAAGCATTGATTGGTATTGGTATCAACTGGGCAAATCCAGTACCAGAGACAGGCATTAATTTGGAAATGTGGCAAGCTCGTAAGGGGCAAAAGATAATTCCCACTATGGAAACTTTGACCGCTCAAGTTTTGCTTGGAATAGAATCCGGTATACAGTGCCTTTTTCAAGAAGGAGTGAATATATTAATGTCACGTTATTTGCAACTATTGACGAACATTGGCGATCGCATATGCGTCAATAATTCGATCGGCACTGTAGTCGGTGTAACTCACACAGGGGAACTTCATGTCCGGATACAAACCGATGACACGAGATTGAGTCAGAATCCAGAAATTTATGTCCAGCCCGGTACAATTAGTCTGGGTTACCACCAATCTTCTTGAATTAATTTTATAATTTTCCGGTTCAAATTTTAGAAATTGAACCGGAAAATTACTGGCACAATCGGTATAAGCCCATTCAAAACAACACCAGAGAACAAATGACTCAAGGCAATCAAAATTCCCAGAAAAGGTTGCACCAATCATGGCAACGCTCCCTACCAATGCAGGGTGTTTGTTGGCTAAGTAGCTTTAGTCTACTTGGTAATGGCTTGGTGTTTGGCCAAACAGAATCAGCTATAGATAACATTGTTCCTACTGCGACTACCCAGTCAGTAGTAGTAAATAAAACATCAAATAAAAATACTGTTATTACCCAGAAGAGTGCCGCTCCATCCCAGGGCAACTCAAAAAAATCTAATTTTGCCCAACGTCAAGCTAGGCTGCGGCAATTACTTAAGGAAAGGGCCAGAAATAGAAATTCTGCTAAGCCGGCAGCGAATGTATCATCATCCACTGTAACGAAAACAACTCCTAGCAAGCCTGTAAGCAAAAAGAAGGTAGCACAAGAAGTAATCGCTACTCCAGCCAAACCAGCTATTAAGCCTTCCCAATCTAGTAAGGTCACTAGGGGAAATAAACCATCTGTTCGGGTAAATTCAAGCACAAATAACCCTAAGCCTCCCAACCAATCAAACAAAAGTAGTGGGGTTTCTAGTAACCAAACAGGAAAAACAACACCTAAAAAACAAGACTCCAATAACGCCTATATTGACCCTACAGATTACAGTTCTGCGACTAAACGTAATTACCAAGCTTCCAATGCTGTAATTATCACAGAACGCGGTACAGGTTGCCAAGCTGTATTAGCTCAAGGGCAGAGCTTAAATAGTAAGGTTTGTGTTGCTGCTCCTGTCAACAAACCTAACGGTCAAAATCTTGCTAACTCCCAGAATAAGGCAACTGCAACTAAAGCTCCTGGTTGGTTAATAAAAAGTCAAAATTATTCTATAGCCAAAGCTTCACCAGCAAGAGCAAAAACTAATAACAATAGAAGTAGAAGAAGACAGTGGAGTTCTAATCGGATTGTAGCTGCTGCCGTTAGTAATAGATGGAAGCAGA
This sequence comes from Richelia intracellularis, assembly GCA_000613065.1. Taxonomy (GTDB): domain Bacteria; phylum Cyanobacteriota; class Cyanobacteriia; order Cyanobacteriales; family Nostocaceae; genus Richelia; species Richelia intracellularis_B. Next base: position 10,196 of record CBZS010000828.1, read on the forward strand.
ATCAAACAGCTACTAGTGTTACCAAGATTTCTACTCGTACAAACAGATTTATTCCCAGTCCCAACAACTTTAATCCTACCCAGGTTAGTTCTACACCAATTGCTCCCAAAGGTGGAATGTTAGCTCCTCCTGTGACGGCTGACAACTTAGTACCCCGCACCAGTAAAGTTGCTTATGATATTCCCCTAGCAAGTCTGTTACCCAAAATTGCCTATGGCATTCCTAATATTCCCTACAGCAATGGTAACGGATTTATCTTTCCTGTATCCGTACCATCACCAATTACCTCCTTCTTTGGTTGGCGGAAACACCCAATTACAGGTAATCGCCGTTTCCATACTGGTACTGATATTGGTGCTGCTATGGGTACACCTATCCTCGCTGCAGAAACTGGTACAGTGGAAGTTGCAGACTGGATTGGTGGCTATGGTATGACTGTAATTCTTAATCACGGCAGTACCCAACAAACTCTTTATGGTCATATGTCAGAGATTTTAGTTCAACCAGGTCAAAAGGTAGAACGAGGCATGGTGATTGGGCGAGTTGGTAGTACTGGTAACTCCACAGGACCCCACCTCCACTTTGAAGTCCGTCAACTGACTGCAAAAGGGTGGGTAGCAACTAACCCTAATGCCCATTTAGAGTCTGGATTACAGCAACTAATGCAGTCTTTACAAACTGCCCGTAAATCGGAGTAATGTAGAACAGGGGTGCAGGGTGCAGAGGAGAGGGGGAAAAATATCTCCGTGTTCCTGTGTCCCCGTGTCCCCTTCCATCATTCCTTATAAATAGCCATGTTCGGCAAGAAAAGCTGGATTAACCTCATCTTTGCCATTTGCCAACGGCATGGCTGAATTGCCAACACTCAGGAATTTTTCCACATACTTACCTAAAATATCTCCCTCCAAATTCACCCAACTACCAGGAGCTAAATATCGGAGATTAGTATCGACATAGGTTAAGGGAATCACAGCCACCTTAAATTGGCACAGTTCCTGATTATATTCTGCTACGGTAAGACTAATACCATTAATAGCAATACTACCTTTGGGGACAATATAACGAGCGATCGTATCTGGTGCAGTAAACTCCATTTCCCAAGAAGTAGCTGTTTGTACAGAGCCTACCATCTGCCCCACTCCATCAACGTGTCCCATGACAAAATGTCCTCCAACTTTGCCACCCACCTGCAAGGAAGTTTCCAAATTCACATATTGTTTACCTGTTGGAGCTTGCCCTAGGGTGGTACGTCCCAAGGTTTCTGGGGAAGCAGTGGCAATAAATCCATCGTCAAGTTTTTTTTCACTGTTAAACAAACCCCATCTACAGCTACACTATCTCCGTAAGCCAAATCAGCCATCACGAAATTTGAGCCATCGCCAACACAAGTAATTTGCCAATAATCTCCCCCTACGGGTTTCATCGTTCCTAATGTCTGAATTAATCCTGTAAACACGGCTCTTTCATCTATTTACTTCTATTTACTGCTTAATTAATCTGAAAATCAACTGGTAATTCTTACTATATTTTCCCTGTTAGGAGTATATTTACTTACTATGTGTTTTGTATGAATCTCAAGACATTCTGCCTTGAATCAAGGCATACTGAATAAAGTAAGTTATTGCCGAATTATATTACTAGAACTTACTCTGGTGTTCATAACCATCTGGGAATTTAATAGAAGCAATTATAGAGACTAAAACTAATGTTTATTTTTGTCCCAACCTTAGCCATACAAAGGTGTGACTCATTACTATTTTTACTTAGTGCTCAAAGTATTGTAGAGGCTTAGCCAATGATTGAGATGAAAGTCGCTGGCATAGCATTAGATGCCATCACCCGCAGCCCCATTGTACTCTTGAAAGATGCTTCCGAACGCCGTGCTTTACCAATATATATCGGTCAGGAACAAGCTAGGGCAATTATGGGTCCATTGGAAAACCAAAAGCCTCCTAGACCTTTAACCCACGATTTAATTGTGAGCATTCTCGAAGCGTGGGACATGAATCTAGAAAAAATTCTTATTCACTCCTTGCAAAAAGACACGTTTTATGCATCTATGATTTTGCAGCAGGGTGAAGTAAGAAAGGAAATAGATGCCCGTCCGAGTGATGCGATCGCAGTTGCTCTGCGTACTAATACTTCCATATGGGTTATGGAAGAAGTAATTGCTGATGCTTCTATTCCTGTAGATCGGGATGCAGATGAAGCCGAGCAAGAAGCATTTCGAGAGTTTATTTCCGATCTTCGTCCAGAAGACTTAATCCGCCATTTTGGCACTAGTGAAAGCAGTTAACTGTTTGAGGATTGAGATTAAATAAAACAGATGCAATACCGACGTTTTGGAAAAACTAATCTCAAACTATCCGTATTTTCCCTAGGGACTATGCGCTATTTTGCAACAAAAGAAAATGCGTGTGAAACCATCAGTGCTGCGATCGAGAAAGGGATTAATCATTTGGAGACAGCCAGGGGTTATGGTCAAAGTGAGGAGTTTTTAGGAAGAGCAATTGTTGCAGGACTATCAGTACCCCGTTCTCAAATTCACATTACTACCAAAATCCCTCCCACAGCAGATACGGACACAATGCGTCGGTACATTGATGAATCTTTAGCCAGATTAAATGTAGATTATGTAGATTGCTTAGGGATTCACGGTGTAAATACCTGGGAGCATTTGCAATGGATTCAAAATGCCCATGGCTGTATGCGAGCTGTATGGGAAGCCGTAGATGATGGTCGAGTGCAACATGTAGGATTTTCTACCCATGCACCCTTAGAGGTCATTTTAGCCGTCATAAATACGGGGTTTTTTGAGTTTATTAATTTACATTACTATTATTTTTTCCAACGTAATGCTCCAGCAGTTGAGCTAGCTTATCAGCAGGATATGGGTGTATTTATTATTTCTCCTGGGGATAAGGGAGGAAGATTGTATACTCCTCCCCCAACCTTAGTGGACTTATGCCATCCTTTCTCCCCTTTAGAACTCACCTATCGATTTTTGCTGAGTGATTCCCGGATTACAACTTTGAGTTTAGGTGCAGCGAATCCAGAGGAATTAGTCATACCTTTACAAGTTTCTGATAGGGTTGATGTTCTCACAGATGAAGAAATAAATGTATTGAATACCTTAAAAACTTATGGCGATCAAGTTTTAAATATTACCAAGTGCAGTCAGTGCTATGAGTGTTTACCTTGCCCGGAAAATATCAATATCCCCGAAATATTAAGATTGCGAAATCTCACCGTTGCCTATGATATGAAAGAATACGGTGAGTATCGTTATGGAATGTTAGAAAATGCTGGGCATTGGTTTCCAGGAATGAAGGGTAACAAATGTACAGAATGTGGTGATTGTTTGCCTAAATGTCCAGAAAATTTAGATATCCCTAGTTTGTTGCAGGATACTCATACAAAATTACAAGGAAAAGCCCGTAGACGCTTGTGGGGATGAAGAAGGAGGTAATGAAAAGGGTTTTAGTCTTAATTATTACTCTCTTAGATGATTCTCTTGATTGTTGAATTGGTATTCTAAAGCTAAGTGTTTTGAGCCAAAAAATGCATTTGTGATCCGAGAATTCGATTTAGCTAATCATATTGGTTCATGATACAAACTATCAGCTTGGACATAAGACTTGCAGCCCTACATAGGTGTCAACATCATTGTGAATTGGTATAAGATTGCGGGAAAATGAGCATGAAAAATTTCCCGGTAGTTACGTAAAAAGCTTTTCGGCGACTCTAACCCTAATTAACAATGCACAAGTTACCCAATAATAGCCAATCCTATCACCGACCAACATGGCATGAATACTTCCTCATGTTGGCAAAATTGGCAGCTACACGTTCTACTTGTCTTGCCTTTCCTGTAGGAGCTGTAATTGTCAAAAACAAACAAATTCTAGCCACTGGTTACAATGGCCCTCCTTCTGGTTCTGCCCATTGTACTGCCCAAGGTTACTGCTATCCAGAGCTCAGTAGTTGTGATGCCAGCAAAATCTTACCTTCCCGAGCTGTACATGCGGAAGCAAATGCGATCGCTCAAGCCGCAAAACATGGTATTTCTACTGATGGAGCTAGTATTTATGTTACTTTAGAACCCTGTTTATATTGTCTGAAGTTAATTATTTCTGGTGGCATCAAAGAAATTTTCTATGAAGCAAGTTTTAACACAGGAGATAAAGCCCGCGTCAGGGATTCATTTATTAATGAAGGTTTAGTGAGATTACAAAAAATTGAATTGTCTCCTGAAACCGCTGCTAGAGCGTCTCAATTCCTTCTCAATCCCACTTATTTGGCTCGAGAGATGGATATATCTACATAACAAAATATAAAATCCAAATATGATTTTACTGAGATTTTACATCCTCTCTAAAATGCCAATCCCTAGCAAAGATAACCCCAACTTCAATGTCCGTGCTGTCACATCACACAACGCTAATCGGGAAGTCCGCATGGGTTCCTCTGATTTCAATACTGGGCAAGTTTCGTAGAACTTATTAAACTTATCGCTCAATTGATACAAGTAATCACACAAACGATGGGGTAATAATTCTGTTTCCACTGCACTAATTACCTCAGCTAATTGTAATAAATGCTTGGCTAGGGTAGATTCTGTTTCTTCTTGCAAAGCAATTTTGGTATCTGTACCCAACTGGGTAAAATCTATATTACCGGAACGTGCAATTCCTTGGGTTCGCACATATGCATACAACATATAAGGAGCGGTATTACCCTTGAGAGAAAGCATATTGTCAAAACTAAACTTATAGTTACTGGTGCGGTTCTGGCTTAAATCTGCATATTTAACCGCACTAATACCTACTACCAGGGAAACATTAGTGACAAATTCCGGGCTTTCCTCCCTCTGTTCTTCTTTTAATCTGGTTTCTAAATCAGTACGGGCACGATTTACGGCTTCATCAAGTAAATCCCGTAACCGCACCGTATCACCAGACCGAGTTTTAAACTTCTTGCCATCTTCCCCTAATACCAAACCAAAGGGAACATGAACTATTTCCACATCATTGGGAATCCACCCTGCTCGACGCGCTACTTGAAACACCCCGGCAAAGTGGTTTGCTTGTCCTGAGTCAGTGACATAAATAATGCGCTTGGCTTTGTCTTCCTGAATGCGGTAGCGTAGGGCGGCTAAGTCGGTAGTAGCGTAGTTATAACCACCATCTGATTTCTGAATGATTAAAGGTAGGGGTTCCCCCTCACGGTTAGTAAAACCTTCTAAAAAGACAACATTTGCCCCTTGGTTTGTTTCTAGTAAGCCAGACTCTTCTAAATCTTTTACTATTGCTGGCAAAAAGGAATTATAGAAAGATTCTCCTCGCTCTTGGAGTTGAATATCTAGTAGATCATAAATAACTTGAAATTCTCGACGGGATTGTTCGCACAGTAACTTCCAAGCATGGATTGTATCTTCCGCTCCTGCTTGTAACCGTACCACTTCTTGGCGAGCTGTTTCTTGGAAGGTTTCGTCAGCATCAAAACGCTGTTTGGCTTTTTTATAAAAAGATACCAAATCACCAATATCTAAAGCATTTGCCGTTGTCAGAGCTTCTGGGTACACTTCCCGTAGGTAGGTAATTAACATCCCGAATTGAGTTCCCCAATCACCTACATGATTTAACCGTAAGACATCATGACCGCGAAATTCTAAAATCCTCGCAATACAATCACCAATGATAGTCGATCGCAAATGTCCGACGTGCATTTCTTTGGCAATATTGGGGCTAGAAAAGTCCACAATTTCCCGTTGGGGATTATCGTTGAGGGGAACACCCAAACGATAATCTGCCTGCATGGCGTTGATTTGCCCTTCTAGGTATGCTGTTTTTAAGCGGAGATTAATAAAACCAGGACCACCAATTTCTGGAGCTTCGCAGATATCAGATACATCTAACTTTTCTACAATAGCAGTTGCGATCGCTCTTGGTTGTTGTCCAATTTTTTTTGCC
>CBZS010000829.1 GCA_000613065.1 Richelia intracellularis
CACTTTGCCTTGTAAATCCAGCATGAGAATGGCACGGGGTGAGGCATTAACCAGGGCTTGTAATGTTTCATTTGTATGGCGTAGGGCAATTTCGGTACGCTGACGTTCGGCAATCTCTTCCCGCAGACAAATGTTGGCAGCAGCTAATTCTGATGTACGTTGTTGTACCCGTTGTTCCACTTGAGTGTTGAGTTGTTGGAGTTGTTTATATAGTTCTGATTGTTGAATCGCGATCGCCACCTGGGTGGCTAGTTGCTTCATTAAGTCCACTTCCCAGGTTTCCCAGTTACGGGAATTACTGCACTGATGGGCTATGAGTAATCCCCAAAGATAAGGGGTAGAAGTATGATTATCCCTATTTTCCTGGATAATGGGAACTACCAATTTTGCCTGAACTCCAAATTACTTAACAAAGTCTGCAAGACAAGACTCTACATCTTCCAGTTGTATGTCATCAATGGTCCGAGTTTTTCCCTGGGAGTATGGCTGATGATATTCCTGGGGAAAGACTTCTTCGGGGAAGGTTCTCCCTAGAATACTGGGATAGGGAGGTAAAACGGTTTCGTGAATCCCGCAACCAGTACGATTATCCCATAGACGATATATCAATACGCGATCGGCTTGCAGAAAATTTTGTACTTCCCTCACCGTTGTTGCCATAACTTCGTCCAATTTCACGGATTGACGAATCTGTTGGGCAATTTGATTAACTAAACGTTCCCGTTGTTGGTGTGATTCCCTTTCGGCAAGATCGTTACTGACAACTTTCTGGTTGAAATAGCCATACATCACAACCAGCAAAAGACTACCTAACCCAATGAATATGAAATTTTCCACCTTCGCGTTCGCCAATAGCTTCTGAAGGCACATTTTAGGGGAAGCTGAAGAGAATAATTGATCTTTCCTCCTCTACTTCTTCCCTTAAACAGATCTTTACAAGCCCAATAGGACAGCTACAAATAGGAATACTATGAATAACCTACCACTAAAGAATAAGCCCAACCAAATAGTTGTCAATCCCTTATACCAATTTTTTATGAAGTCGCATAGAGCTAGTACCTATATATTATAAGGCTTTTACCCCATTAATTCTGTGCAGCTTCACATAAGAATGGTATTAGGTGGATTCTTTTGCCATTCCCAGCGCAGATAAACTGCCCAAACCAGCACCCTTAGCAAGTGCTGGTTTGGGCAGTTTATCGCGGTAATCCTCACCAGATCTTGCCATGTGAGCAAAGGTAATTTCTCCCTGGGCACGTTGTGGTAAGATCCGACGGCGTTGATAGGGTACCGTGTTGTCACCAAAGTTACTCTGGTATTCTTCGCTACGGAGTAACTCATCAACAAAGCCTTGTAGACCTTTGGTTGCTAGGACAATCGACCAAGAAAGTTTTTCGCGATCGCTATAAACGTTGCGTCCTAAAATTCGTTGTACACAAATTTCTACAAAGCGGTAGTTATTATTACTATCAAATGTCAATCGCCGGAAAGAATCAGATAGTACTAATCCCCGAATAAAGTCTTTAACTGTAATTTGACCTGACCGCAGCTGAGATTCTAGAGACGTTTGACGATTACTAGCTAACATTTGCTGCTCATTACGTATTTGCCGATAAGCAGCTGCAATCAACATATCTAAATCTGAACCAGATAAGAGGTTCTCAGTGGTGTAAATCCAGGGTTGTTCTTCACCGGGAACCTCAAATCCTTTAACACGATGGTTTTCATAACGGGGGGCATATTCTAAAAGAGATATCGACATAATTTTTTTGCAAATGAAAAAGTTGACGTTTTGTAATAGGGTAATCAGCCAAAGCAAATTGCTCTATATTGGCTCATTACCTAAACTTGTGGATCAAACCTCCTCCGAAAACTCCCATATTTAAAGCAATACTGCTTAAGAGCGTGATCAGAGGTATGTAAACTAGCTTTTACGCGATACAGAATTACCTGTCGCCGTTCCCCTATCCAAAGGAGGCACGGTTAATCTACTGAAATTACACTTCCTCCTAGTGACTTAATACACTCTGCAAAGGGATCAACGGCTGAGTAATCTACGGTTTCGAATACAAAAAAGTTGCCAGAACAAATTAGATGGCGACTGCGAATCCAACATTGCATTTTTTTTGCTGCAATAGGTGGCAGTATTCCAGTAGGAGTCACCGAAGACTCAGGTTTGAGCAACAGCAAAGTCATGATTAATGAGGAGGTAAGATTGGGATTGAGTTATTTGAGGAAACCATCCTACAGATTAGTAGGGTAGGCAGGATGGAGGAATCGAAGTCTATATTGCGTTTAGATAATTTGATACACAGCTAATTTGTATAAATTAAAAAATATTGCTGTGCTGGTAGATTAAACTCCCCATCCAAAGGAGGCGTTGCTGAATCAGGGGATGATTTCACTAAATTTTCAACGATTTATCAATGGTTTCAAACGCTAATTCATCCCGCACTTATGCAACGCCGAACAGTAATAGCAGATTCCCAAGGTGCGATGTGGATTAATCCTGAAACTACCCCCGCATTGGCAAGGCGTGGTAGTGGAGACATGTTAACTGGGTTATTGGGTGGTTTGCTAGCACAGGCTACTCACCGCAATATTCCTACGTTAGATATGGTAACAACAGCAGCATGGTGGCATTCTCAAGCGGCTATTTTAGCAGCGAATGATCGCACCGAGTTAGGGGTTGATGGTGTAACTTTGGCAAATGATTTGATACGGGTAATATCTAATAGTAGTTATTAATACAGTTTTAAGAAGGTTATTTAACTGTTAAATCATCCCTTAGTGGATATCGTCCAATTTTATATATAAGGTGATTTCTAAGAACTCAATTTTTAAAAAGGATGGTTGAGTTTGTTGATCTCCTAAATATACCAATTCAATTGCTTTACTATCCTCCTTACCATAGTAAATACAATCCCATAGAGGGTTGTTGGGGTATTGTTGACCAGCATTGGAATGGGGGGGGGGCGAAGCTTGTTGATGTTGAATTCATGCTTTCCTGGGCTTCGAGTATGACTTGGAAAGGCTTATATCCTATCTTGAGTTTAAGTAAAACTGTTTACCAAAAAGGGATTTATCTAACAAAGAAAGCTATGAAACAAGTCGAGTCTAGATTACAGCGAAATCCACTGTTGCCCAAATGGGATATCTTTATTCAACCGCTTTAGCTGGTAATTTCTTTTTCAAAAATAACCTAAAGACGTATTTATTAAGTTATTACATGGGATGAGCCCATATACTTAAATTTGTAGTGTGGAGAAAAGCACGTTACGTTGATGTAGTGTGTCTTGGGGATTTCCCCAGTTGAGCCAAATTTTTTAGCGTTCGCAGTCAATGATATCTCAACTTCTCATCTAGCCCCTAACCAATTCTTAAACTACATCAAGATATGACTCAATAAATTAAGTTTGTAATAACACTTGTTTCAACTTTCACTTTCATCCCGGAAGAAGATAAACAGATTGTGTATCCTGGAGAGAACTAAGCTCATAATGGCATGGAGGTCTGATGACTCCTCAGATGATGCGTCAGCTTTGGTCAGTGGTAGAAAATGCCCACAGCCAGACGCTGCTGCAAATGGATGACAACAGCTTGGTACATTGGTTAGTAAAACAAACTACCACACAAGCTCTGCTCGAAGGTCAAGAAACTCACTTCTTGAGCGAATATATTAAATCTAGACTACACCTAATCCGCGACATTGCTTATGAACGCCAGTATTCTTAAATTGATCGCTAACTTTTAGGTAAATAACCCGTAATCAAGCAGTCAGAACCAACCGCACATATTTCTACACCTTCTAGGGATAAAGCCTCGCTCATGGTAGTAAAACCCAGATCCCCCACGGGTGTAGGTGCGTTACTACCACCAATAATTTTGGGAGCAATAAATGCTAAAACTTTTTGCACCGCACCTTGAGCGATCGCATTAGCTGCTAAGATACCTCCACATTCCCACAATACACTACAAAAACCGCGTTCATATAGGTAAGCCATAACCTGTTCAGGAGTCAGAGGATTTAGTTCCACAACTTCTACCCCCTTATGACGCAATAAGGTTTTAAATTCTGGATTAGCATCCACTTCAGTTAACACAACTGTTGGTGCAATACTTGCATCCCATAAATTAGCGTTAGTTGGCAAATCCAAGTGACGACTCATGACTACCCGTAAAGGATGATGATTTCCTTGTCCGTGATTGGTTAAATAGGGATTATCCTGTCTCACTGTATTCCCACCGACAATAACAGCATCACAGGCAGCCCGTAACCGGTGTACAGTCTGACGGGCAATATAATTTGTTACCCAGGTACTATGACCGCTACTAGTAGCAATTTTTCCATCTAAGGTCATCGCATACTTCAAAATACCAAAGGGTTGATGGTAAAGAATGCGATGGATAAAACCCTCGTTTAAGAGACGACAATCTGCTTCTTCTACCCCTGCCAATACTTCAATTCCCGCAGCTTGTAACGTAGCAATTCCCCCTCCAGCGACTAAGGGGTTAGGATCCACCATTCCTACTACAACCTTAGTAACCCCCGCTTTTACTAAAGCTTGCGAACAAGGTGGAGTTCTTCCGTGGTGATTGCAAGGTTCTAGGTTAACGTATATGGTAGCACCACGAGCGCGAGCACCAGCATTTCTCAAGGCAAATACTTCAGCATGGGGTTCTCCTGCACGAGGGTGAAAACCCTCCCCCACAATTTCCCCATCTTTGACAATTACCGCACCTACTAAGGGATTGGGAGATGTACAACCCAATGCTCGACGAGCTAAGTGCAAACATCTTTGCATGATTTTCCGGTCAAATTCAGTTCCTATGCTTGGCTGTATAGGTGTATCTGAATTATTCTGGTTTTCAGTTATAGATGCATCTTGTGCAGCCACCAATGGGGAATTATCCATAATTTGCCCAATCCAAATAAATTTAGGAGCTAAAACACACAAGAGGTTAAAAACCTCTAATACATCTGTTCACTCCTTACTCTTGATTCTTTTATTGTCTCAGTGGTGTTACACTCAGCCACTTTGAATAAGTAATTTATTATAATTCCTCAATGCTATTGAAAAACATATTTATCTATGGGATCAATGCAAAGTCTAAAATTTAGTTGCAGTTACTTGTGCGGCTAGTTTAAGCTTTTGCCACCAGCGATTAAGGGGAAAATATACCACAGGAGCCCACAGACTACTGAGAATTGCAGATGCCAAGGCTATTCTTTGATAATAAGTCCAAATATATTCTGGGTTACGAACTGGCAAGTCGGCGCCCGCGCTATCACCGACAAAAATCAATTGGAGGGCAAAAATTGTTTCTGTCAAAAGTGACATCCCAAATACAATTAAGGCAATGGAAATAAAATCTTCTTGAATAAATCGTTGCTTCTGAAGCAAACCAGTGATTAATCCTACCACCCCTAAACCTAGAGCATGGGTGGGATGAGGAGCGGTCATGGCATCTTGCAATAATCCCAAAACAACGCCAGCCACGGCTCCTTCTAATGCCGAACGCTTGACACTCCAAGCTACAACCCAGATTAATAACCAGTTAGGTCCGATCCCCAATAATTCCATACCTGGAAACCGAGTTAGCAACATCAACAACAATAGAATGACAGTGCTAAATGTTACGCACCAATCTAATACTTGGAGTGCTTGTGGATGCCAATTTACAAGAGGGGGGATATAGTTCTTCTGTTTTGATTTGCGTTTTGGAGACGATGGGGATGGTTGTTTTCTCTTGCGAGTCCAAAATCCTTGAATTTTCATGATCTCTGATGCACTCCAACCTACTGGTTATTCTGTCGTTGCTTATCTGGGGGAGATGATTTTTCTACAAGCTGTTTAGCTGGTTTTGGATACACACCTACCCAATCTAAAGAACTAATGGGTGGAAATAGTTCAACCTTGGCAATGGATGCTGGTAATTTATTCAAATCTAGAGATTTTACTTTACCAATAGGTACTCCAGAAGGGAATTTACTACTATAGGTCGATGTTGTAATCACATCGCCAATCTTCACATTGGGTACTTTTTCGTAAAATTCTAGTGTGGCTTCTGTAGAAGCATTACCCCGCAGCACTCCCTTAGCACCGGTACGAGAAATATTCACACCGATGGTACTTCTCATGTCAGTAATTAACGTTACACGACTTGTATTACAGGTTACAGCATCTACTATACCTACTAAACCACCCTCAGCCTTAACGATCGCTCCTGTTTCTATACCTGCCGCAATACCGCGATTGAGAGTTACTTGCTGCCACCAATTATCAGCACTTCGACCAATTACCCTAGAGGGAATTGGTTTTGACTCAGCAGGTTTATTCTGTGTATACAATGATAAGAACTTTTTCAGCTTTTGATTCTGATTTTCTAAGTCTACAATGCGAGCCTCTAGCTCTAAAACTTTGGCATCCCTTAAAGTCTTTTCTGTACTTGGTTTAGGGTGTAATATTTGTAACTGGTTACTAATGCCTGTATAAAACTCCAATAAGGCTGCGCCTTGAGTTTCTCTAACTAAGCAAGCAACGGCAATCAAGCCAATTTGTAAGCCTTTACGCTCCCAACTACGACGACGTACTGTAAACATATATACTAATTAATTTTAGTG
>CBZS010000830.1 GCA_000613065.1 Richelia intracellularis
CTTCCAAATTGCGATTGCAGGGCCCATAGTTAGTATTTCCTTATTTTTCATATTGTCGTTTCTGAGCCTTGTCTTACCTGATACTTCTATATTGCGATCAATGATAGATGATTTAGCTAATATAAACTTGGTTTTGGCTTTGTTTAACCTGATTCCAGGCTTACCATTAGATGGGGGACAGGTGTTAAAAGCAGCACTATGGCAAGCCACTGGGGATCGCTTCCAAGCAGTCAGATTAGCAGCCAAAGCAGGCAAAATTTTAGGCTATGTAGCGATCGCTTTGGGATTTTTGGTAGATTATCTCACTGGGGAACTGGTTACCGGGTTGTGGATTGTTTTATTGGCTTGGTTTGGTATGCGCAATGCTACTAGGTATGAACGGGTAGCAGTGTTACAATCAAGCTTGCTGGAGCTAACAGCCGCAGATAGTATGGCTCGCAACTTCCGCATAGTCGATGCGAATTCATCCTTACGTTCCTTTGCTAATACATATTTATTGGGAACAGATCCATCCCCAGTTTATTTTGCCGCATCTGATGGACGTTATCGAGGTATGGCTGGCATTGAGGACTTACGCACCATTGAAATAAGTGAGTGGGAAACCCAGACATTACAAAATATAGTTCGTCCTCTAACGGAAATTCCCACAGTTCACGAATCAACAGATATGGTGGATGTCATAAATAAGCTAGAAACAGAAAATTTATCTTTTGTTACCGTTCTTACCCCTGCTGACTCAGTAGCTGGAATTATTGATAGAGGTGATATTGTTAAGACTTTAGCAGCTAAGTTGAACTTACGGATTCCAGATACAGAAATTAAACGTATCAAAACAGAAGGAAATTATCCCCAGGGTTTACAATTAGGAGCACTGGCAAAATCGACGAAAAATTAGCATATTTATGTTAGCGTTCGCTATTTATATTCAGCACAATCTTACCTGCCATGGAGCGATTTCCCAGTAATTGGTGAGCTTCATCAGCTCTGTCTAGGGGAAATTGATGACTGACATGAAGTTTTAATTTGCCATCATCTATATATTTGGCAAATTATGCAATAATTTCTCCATGATGTTCCTGCGGTGTTACCAAGCCTTGCAACCTGGGAGTTAGCATTAACTCCAAACTTATACGAAGATTGCGGGATGTAGGAACTTTCCATACAGTATTTTGCGATGGCTCAAGAATAGTCACAATATCTCCGTAAATCCTTACTCCAGGAAAAGTTTTAGCAAAAGTATCACCACCCACAGTGTCAAAAGCTAAATCCACCCCTTCCCCATTAGTTCAATCCAATACTACCTGTACAAAGTCTATTTGCTTATATAAAATTGCATTGGCATCTAATCCTCTAACAAAGTCTGCCTTGAGGGAAGAGCTTACTGTAGTGCATACCATCTGCACCCCTAAGTTTAGCTAATTAAATCGCCACATGACCAACACCACCAGCACCACCAGCACCACCAGCACCACCATGGATTAATACCTTCTCCCCTGGTTCTAATCTTCCCCGTTCGTATAAAGCTTCCCAAGGTGTAATTAATACGGCGTTGCTGAATCAGGGGATGATTGCACTAAATTTTCAACGATTTATCAATGGTTTCAAACCCTAATTCATCCTGCACTTATGCAACGCCGTTTGACTAATAACTCTGTTTCACTAACTAGAGAAGGTTTGGGTACATTTTGAAGCTGTAGAACTTTTGGGTTACCTGGTACTGTCATCAATACTGCTTTCATCACTTGTTAATATGTAATATTTATATTTGTAAATTTACTACAAAGAAAGGAGTAGTTATAGAATGCTTATTTTGGAATACTCAATACATATAAATGCCTTTATAATACTTGAAAATCACGGGTTTTTCATGATTCACACATGTGCCGACTAAAAAAAAATTACAATTAGTCAACATTTTTAAATTAAAAGTAATAATTCTCTCTAATTCATAATCTAATAAGTCACCACTTGAATTTTGTGGTGTTAATAAAAAATATAAACTTATTTGGCGTTGCATAAGTGCAGGATGAATTGAGGTGTTCTACTGTGCATTGTCTATACTGCAAGTCTACGAGGATTAGAACAAATGGGAAACGTCAAGGTAAACAAAATCACATTTGTGTAAATTGCGAACGCCAATTTATAGATATCTATAATCCACCAAAAGGATACTCAAGTGAGATCAAACAAGAATCCTTAAAAGCATAGGTTAATGGCTCGGAATTTAGGGCTATTGAACGCCAAAAAGGAGTTCATCACACAACCATAATTAGTTAGGTAAAACAAGTTGGTGAAAAATTGCCAGATGCACCATCAATAGAGGATATCCCAGAAGTTGCAGAACTGGACGAATTAGAAACTTTCGTCGGTTAAAAAAAACAAAATTTGATAGTGCAGCAACCTGTCAACCTTTGTGGGATATTTATTGTCTACCTCTGGAAGTGCTATTTTTATGTCACAGATGGATGAAAAGTTTACGCCAGTTTTGTTGAACCAGGAGACCATATTATTAGCAAAACATATATGACCAGAGTAGAAGGGAAAACACACGTTTACGTCATTATCTCCCACGTCTACATCGAAAAACATTATGCTACTCTAAATCCGTAGAGATCCTTAAGCACTCTATTCGATTGTTACTTCATTACTTAAAGTATAGAGAAATACCTGTATTTGGTTGATTGATCCCGCAAATATGTAATGCCAGTTATTTTTTCTCTGTTTGCCTTCATCCATTAGTATTAGGTTTGTTGATTACTAAGCATGGTATAAATAAGCAGATCATTAACCTGAAAAAAGCAGATATATACAGCTTTGTTCCTTCCGACTATGAAAATATCCCTATTTTTTATCAATATCTAAAATTCAGCAATATGCTTGATTTCGCAATCATGCTTAAGAAAAAATAGTATAAATTCATATACGGAACAAAAAATACTTCTATTCTTTGCAATTTTGGGGAAAAACTTTAAAATTAATTTAAAATTTTTCCTATAGAATAATTTGGTATAGCATTCTTTTACGTAATATTTACTAGTCAGATGTTCATGGATTCTTTATCTATTAACTTGTTACTTGAAAATTTAAAAAACCCCAATAAATCTGTTCGAGAAGAAGCCACCAAGAAATTATGGCGTATTTGGTTTCAGCAGAAAGGAATTTATGGTTTAGAAATGATTGAACGTAGCCAGAAGCTAATGGATACAGGGAAGCTAAATGAAGCAGAAACTTTACTCACTCAACTAATAAAGGAACAGCCCGATTTTGCTGAAGCGTGGAATCGCCGCGGATTTCTTTATTACACAATTGGTGACTACCACAAGTCTTTACGAGACTGCAAGATGGTAATAAAAATAAACCCTGTCCATTTTGGTGCGTTACACGGTATTGGGTTATGTGAGGCTGCTCAAGGTCAATATAGTCAAGCCATTCAAGCTTTTAGCCGTGCCCTAGAAATTCAACCTTATTCTCTGGTGAATAAAAAGTTAGTTCTTGAGTGTACTTTCAGATTATAAAGTGAATTTTGATTTATTTGTAATTTTTTCAAGGGAAATACGTACATTTTGTTCACAAATCATTAGCGCTCGCTAATTGTTGTTCATCATATATACCCTACATCTGTCAGAACATAAAAAACTGATTTATCTTATATCTAAGAGTGTTTTACTCTACGTTATTTTTTCACTATAAGTTTTTAGGATTTAAATTGTAGCATCTTACCTAATGGCAATAAAACCTTTCTAGGAGTAGTTGGTCCATGATAATTAGTATCACTTGTTAAAATTTTATATCATCGTTTTGTTTAATTGATAATACACTTTCTAGGTAAGTGAAGTATATACTGCTGCAATTTGTATCGGGTGCTATCTTTTATAAAGCAATTATTACTCTTGCAAAATCTACATTTTCATATCCTTATCCCCTATTTTTTATTTTTAGGATAAAAACCGGAGCTATTTTTTGGATAATAATTGTAAGTAAATTAGTATTTTAAACTTAAAATTCCTGCGCTTATGCTTTTTTCTGCTGAAAATTGTTCATATCACTGGCCTTTAAAGTGAAGTGATATGAACTAAAAACGATTTTCCAGCAACATCCAATATTTTTATTACCACTGGGGATGATACTATCTTGGGCACTGCTAGCTTTTTAAATCTTTACTAAAGTATGTCTCGTTCCAAAACATTACAGTACTACATAACCATCCGCTTAATGCTAGCTCCACTGATGTTGTGGACTGTTACCACCATAGTCTTTCTTCTCTTGAGGGCAACTCCCGGAGATCCTGCCGATGCAATTCTTGGCAATCGTGCTACTGAAAGTGCCAAAGAAGAATTACGCAAACAATTGGGTTTAGACTTACCTTTGTGGGTGCAGTACCTTAATTACCTAGGGCAATTATTGCGTTTAGATTTAGGTACATCTTTAACTAGTCAAGGGCAAAGTGTGTGGGATGTAATCGGGCAGCACTTCCCCGCCACAGTGGAGTTAGCTATATTTGGCATGGCTGTAGCATTAATTGTAGGTATTGGAGTGGGAACGGTAGCTGCATCGCGTCCCGGTACTGTATTTGATTTAGGGGGACGCTTGTTT
>CBZS010000831.1 GCA_000613065.1 Richelia intracellularis
GTTTTAGTAGCAGAAAGTAACGCTACTAACCTCACCGATGGGATTGATGGTTTAGCTGTTGGTACAGTAGCGATCGGTTTGTTAGCTTTAGGTGCGATGGTTGCTGCTACTTCCCCTGAATTGATGGTCTTCTGTGCTTCTTTAAGTGGTGGTTGTTTAGGATTTCTGGCACACAACCGCAATCCTGCTAGGGTCTTTATGGGAGATACCGGTTCTCTGGCATTGGGCGGTGCTTTAGCTGCGGTAGCACTTTTAACAAACAGTTTAGTTGGACTATTTATCCTCAGTGGTATTTTCTTTGTGGAAACCCTTTCTGTAATGGCACAAGTCGGTTATTACAAGGCTACAAAAGGATCTGATGGTAAAGGTAAGCGATTATTTAAAATGGCACCATTACATCACCATTTAGAATTATCTGGTTGGTCTGAGTTGCAGTTAGTTGCAGTCTTCTATATCATTGCTGCAATTCTCGCTGTTAGTGCTTTAATCATTAGTTAAGGTATAGGGCTTTGGGAATTCTAAACCATATTTAGTGCAAATATGTTGTCGATATTTTGATCTTGTTTTGTTAATTAACAACAGCTATGGCTGAATAAAAACTCCAATATTTCCCAATCCTCTTAACCGTTCCCCATTTACAGGAACGGTTAAGAGGATTGACTAGCAAAGGAAAAAAATATAGATATAGTGCTACGCGCAAGTAAAAAGTAAGAAATTAAGAGGCAAAGGTTTGAGCCCTTAATGATGTCCTAACCTATTCAATTAGTAATATATGACAATTTACTATTCCCTTGTGTTAACTTATATTGTCAATAATCAATAAAAATTAGCAACAAATACCCATAGTAAACGTTACATTGAAAGTAAATCCTTTCATTTTGGAGAGGAGTGTTGCTATGAACACCTCTGTAGCTAGTAGCGGAAATACCTGGGATTTTTTCAGTTTTGACTTAACAGCACCCCAACCTGATTTGGATGGGGATTTAATTAAACAGTTAGGGTTTATTCCAGGCTTACAAGACATTCTCATGCTAAGACAGGTTCATGCTCTGGAACACGCTACGGTTTGGGTGTTGGGTGCGATGGATATGGAAAATCAAGTAGATCATCAATTGTTAGGAGGGTTATCTACAGCACAAGGGTTTTATTTATATGGTGATGTAAATATTAGTGATTTACGGCGTGCTGTTACCCTTGCACTACATCGTTTAACTAGTGGGGAATGGAACTTAGCAGTACATCCTCGTTGTGGCACTAATGTATCTGTGGAAGTTGCTCTAACTACGGGGCTAGCAGTAGGGATGCATTTACTCCTTCCTAGAGGACCAATAGAACAATTGATCGGTTTAGGTGTTGCAGCAACCACAGCAGCAGAAATATCACCGGGCATTGGCTCTGTGGTCCAAAGATATTTGACCACAGCAATACCTTTTAATTTAGCTATTGCTAATATTGTACATACTCAAGATCCTGAAGGAAAAGATGCTTATTTTATCAGAGTTCATTGGCAAACATGAAGCAAATGTATCATTTTAACTATTATTTTATTTACTATAATTTCCTAGTTAAATTGATTATATTGTGGTGATAAAATTTAAGAAAAACTTCCAATAATTGAGATTAAATGTATGGGGATTATTTGCTAATCTAGTATTGGTAATGGGTAATGGGTAATGGGTAATGGGTAATGGGTAATGGGTAATGGGTAATGGGTAATGGGTAATGGGTAATGGGTAATGGGTAATTTTGTAATAGGTTCATCCTAATTATCAATTACCCATCATTTTTTTTACAGGTAATGGGGAATATTGGTTTATTCTTTTAATAATTTTATGATTACTTTAGGAATAAAATTAGAAAAATCATAAAATTATTTCCCCTGAAAATAATCATAAATCTCCTGTGCTAAACGGGAGCCAATTCCGGGAACTTCTGATAGTTGTTCTGGTGTGGCTTGACGAATGTAATCCAAAGAACGAAAGTGGGCTAGGAGTTGTTTTTGACGATGATGTCCTAAACCGGGAATTTCATCTAAACGCGATTGCTTCAATTTTTGACTGCGTTGTTGACGGTGAAAATTAACGGCAAATCTATGTGCTTCATTCCGCAAACGTCGTAGTAATTGAACTCCTGGCTGTTCTGCATCGGTTTTCAAGGGTTGGGATTCTCCAGGAAGGAAGATTTCCTCCCTACGTTTAGCCAAACTAACTATTTGCAATTCTGCTAACAAATTCATTTTTTGCAGTACTGCAACCACTGATGATAATTGACCTTTACCACCATCAATCATAATTAGCTCGGGCCAGTCCGGATTACCTATTCTTCGTAATTGTGGGTTTTCTACATATTTGCGAAAGCGACGCTGAATTACCTCTGCTAAACTGGCAAAATCATCGGAATGTCCTATAGTAACTTCGGGATTGTTGATTTTATAATGGCGATAATGCTGCTTTGCTGGCAAACCATTAATAAACACTACCTGGGAAGCAACTGCATTGCTACCTTGAATATGGGAAATATCGTAACCTTCAATGCGATGGGGTAATTCCGGTAAATCGAGAATTGCGGTTAAATCCTGCATGGATTGTTGATTGCGATCGCTAAATTTTTGCATTCTCTGTAATTCATATTCAGCGTTACGCTCCACCATCTCAATGAATTCTGCCTTAGTTTGGCGTTGAGGGGACAATATATTTAATTTTCTCCCTTTGCGTTGGGTTAATACCTCCCTTAACATTTCCCCATCAGGTAATTCATGCTGGACTAAAATTTCCGCAGGTATTTCTACTGCATCGGCTGTTTGGTAATGTTCTTCCAATACCCTTTGTAAAATTGCACCGGGTTCTGCATGACTATCAGCAACAAATCCCAATCTCCCCACCAACTTACCAGCACGAATCTGGAATAATTGTATACAAGCGCGTTCGTCATTTTTTGCTAGAGCGATTGCATCCCGGGAAACTGTATCATCAGGAAGGGAAACTTTTTGTTGAGCATTGAGGGAGTTTAAGCCAGAAATTTGATCCCTAATTCTTGCTGCAACTTCAAAATTCAGGTTTTCTGCTGCTTGCTCCATTTGTGTGGTGAGGATTTGTACCAATTCTTGGGTTCTTCCCTGGAATACCATCACCACCTTCTTCACAATTTGCCGATATTCTTCGGGGGAAATTAATTTTTGACATACCCCTGGACATCTTCCCAAATCATAATTTAAACAGGGACGGCCTTTAAATAGGGGTTGTGCTCTTTGTCGTAATGGAAAAATCCGTTTACACAGGTGCAATACTTCCCTCAGTAGGTGAGAATCTGTATAAGGTCCATAGTACTTATCATTAGCTTTACCTAATTGACGCTTACGGGTAATAAAAATGCGGGGATAATTTTCCGACCAAGTAATACAAACATAGGGATATTTCTTATCATCCTTGAGTAACACATTGAAATATGGTTGGTGCTGCTTAATTAAATTTGCTTCTAAAGCTAAAGCCTCCGCTTCCGTATCCGTGACAATAAACTCAATTTCTGTCACCTGTTTTACCATAGTGGTAATGCGATCGCTCAAACGTTGCGATTCCCGGAAATAGGAACGAACCCGGGTTCTTAACTTACGTGACTTACCTATATATATAGTGCGATCGCTACCATCGCGCATAAAATACACCCCTGGTTCTATTGGGATTTCTCGCAAACGGTTTTCTAGGATTTCGGGTGTTTTTACGAGTGGTATTGTGTGTGCGGATATAGTCACAGCGAGATTGAAGTTTGACTGGACAATAATTATTATGATTGGTTTTGACGAATAATTCCTTCAACGATACCCACAGTGTCTTAAACTCTTGAAAGAATTAACACCGATAATCAGAAATTATGGCTAAATACATCATGTGGGGAAGTTACTGCGACAATGTACTGGAAAAGCGCGCACCCCATCGTCAAGCTCATTTAGACGGACTAGCAAAACAAAAAGAATCTGGTGTACTTATGACCATTGGTCCCACTAAGGATATCACCCAAGTTTTTGGAATTTATGAAGCGGAAGATGAAGGTACTGTACGTCAGTTAGTAGAAAATGATCCCTACTGGCAAAATGGGATTTGGACTGAATACTCGATAAAAGAATGGA
>CBZS010000832.1 GCA_000613065.1 Richelia intracellularis
AAAGAATGGGAGTACAAATAGGCAGTACACTTTATCTTTAGGCTTTACTGCCAATGATGTGGGTTTAAAAGCTGCGATCGCAAAAGCAAGGGAATTAGATTTATTATTAATTACAAGGCAGTTTAAGTGGATTCCAGAATTGTTAGGGAAACAAGCTCAGAAGTTAGGTTTAGTTACTACTGATGAGCCTCAGAAGTTAGTTAGAGATTGGATTGAGGAGTATGAGCAGAGATTCTGGAAAACTCATGAAAAAAATCGTCAAGGTGTACGGACTTGGGAAAGCCATTATCTTAGACATTTAAAGAAATTAGATTGGGATGTTGCCCTATCTATTCCTGCCCTAGAATCAGCTTTAGAAAAGACTAAGCCTAATAGTTCATCTCGCTTCTTTTTGGTCTGGCAATTAAAGAAGTTTTGCGATTTTTGTGGTTTTGATGGGGAGAAAACAATTAATGCTTATGGGACTCCTTTACCACAGCCAAGTTTGCGCTCTGTTCCTACGGATGAAGAGGTAGTTCAAGGATTTGAACAAATCGGTCATCCCCTTTCACCATATACTAGTAAAGAGAATGCCATTACTCCTGGACAATGGCAATGGATGTATGGGATGTTAGCAACATATGGATTAAGACCCCATGAGTTGTTTGCCATTGATTTACAGGTTTTTTGTAATCCGAAAAATGGGTTTCATTTAGTTCATCTTAATCCTAGTTTAACGGGAGGAACAAAGACGGGGGAACGTAGTTGTGGGATTCCTCCTTTACATCCCCATTGGGTAGAATTATTTGATTTGAAAGACGTTCAAGTACCAGAATTTCAGGGTAATTTAAGCAATCAGACTGCCAAAATTCAAATTCGATTTAGAAATATCAATATTGGGTTTTGTCCTTATGATTTGCGTCATGCTTATGCTATTCGCGGGCATCGTTTGAGGGTTCCCATTAAAACCATGGCTGATTACATGGGACATACGGTACAGGAACATACCAAAACCTATCAACGGTGGATGGATGAAGAGGCAAATTTAGAAATATTCCGGGAAGTGGTAATTCATAGACAGGGGACTAGTAAGGAAGCTTTGAAGGAAAGGATTAAGGAATTGGAAGCAGACAATTTGGCTTTGAAGGCTGAAAATGAAACTTTGAAAGCAATCTTAGTCCGCCATCAATTATCAGGCATGGGATGAGGTTATTTTATATTTTTGCATGTATCAACCCTGCTGAAGTTTCCTTACCCTTTCAACAGATGCTTGGTAATTTTTGTATCGCCTCGTTGTTGATATAGTTGTGCTGCTTTTTGAAAGTCTTGAATAGCTCTTTGATTTTGCCCTAGTAACTCATAGGCGTTACCGCGATTCTAATAAGCTTTTACATATTTGGGGTCAATTTTTATTGCTTGGTTATAGTCTTCTATGGTTCCTTCGTAATCTTGTAAATGACGACGGGCAAGACCCCTATTATAGTCTCGGTAGAGGACAAAAAAGGTGTAAACAAGCCAGTAAAAGGGTTTCATATTAAATTGGTATAAAAATCAAAACGAAACCCTATGTCCGAGTTTAATAGATTACCCCTAATTCTAGGAAAGCACTTTCAGTGGCATGGTGCACGATTAACACTTTTGGCACAATTTTTAGTAGCAGTGATAAGAGTACGCAGTGTTAATTTATCTCAACTGTCAACAGCCTTCGTGGGTAAGACACTTGTGGCATCAAATTAGAAGTGGTTACAAAGGTTTTTTCGGGAGTTTCGTATTGATTATGTCGAATTTGCACCTAGCATTACTACTTGGATAGGAGTAGAGAAAGATTGGGTAGTGATACTAGATAGAACACAGTGTGAATTTGGCAATCAAATGCACAACGTTTTAATGTTGAGTATTGCCTATAAAGGAGTTGCGGTTCCATTCTTGTGGACATTTCTAGCAAATAGCTCAAATAGTTACGCCCATCAACGCAAAGCATTGTTACACGGCTTTCAAGGTATCTTCCCAAACCAGAACATTGCTTATGTAACCGCAGACAGAGAATTTATTGGGAAAGACTGGTTGAGTTACTTAGTTCAGAAATCTATTCCTTTTTGTATTCGTATTCGTGAGTGTGACCATTTGTATGATGGTCAACGTTCACTTTCTCCTAAAGTGGTGTTCAGCAATTTAGGAGAAAGTGGGAGAGATTCAAATTTTCTCAAAACCTCGGGGTATCGCTGGTATTTGGGCATTTGTAGTTGCCACTCGTCTTGTTGATGGTAAACTTTTAGTCCTAATAAGCTCCAGACAACCACAACAAACTTTACTTGACTATGCCCAAAGATGGCAGATTGAAACATTGTTCGGTTGCTTAAAATCCCGAGGTTTTAACCTTGAAGCTACTCATATTTTATTTATCCTCGAGACCGCCTTAGCAAGATGATTGCCTTATTAACTATCGCTCTTATTTGGTCATTGCATACTGGTCAATGGCAGCATTCCTTACAAAAATTACCTCTTAAAAAACATGGTCGTCCCCCCATTAGTATTTTTCGCCAGGGTTTAGATTTTTTGCGTCGTGCCTTATTTTATTTAGATGCTCAACCTCAACTATTTCGCCAGTCTCTGAATTTTTTGTCCTGTACTTAGGTGCCTGCACACTCTCCCTCTATTTCATCTTGACTGCGTTTATCAAAATATCTTTGTTTGTAACAACCGTCTCAATAGTTCGTATCCATTCTCAAGTCACTTACTCTCTATCTGGGAATGTTCTAACCCACAAATGCTGTCTGAGTCTAACCAACTAACTATCTGTTCAAATAGTTCTCGTGCTTGTGACCAAAACATACCTTGATTTGATGTAGATGCTTGCATACGGTGTGGAACTGTTCCTGTTTTTTCACTTTTTACAAGCCAATTCCATCAAGTACATTTTTAGCTGTCAATTCTACTCTGGTTGACTTGTCATTTATTATTCTTATATCATACTCCGTACTACCAAAAGAGTCGCACCCAAATGCTATTGATGCTTTAGAGGAATATAATCAGCAACGAACTCTTGAGGATATTGTAGCCCCCCTAATAACATAAGTGTTAGCACTGAAACAAACCACAAATATCAAGTAGTAATACACATCAGTGATAACGGAGTGGGTATTCCTCCAGAAAAACAAAACTATTCGATCCCTTCTTTACTACGAAAGAAGTGGGCAAAGGCACAGGCTTAGGATTATCTATTAGCTACCAGATA
>CBZS010000833.1 GCA_000613065.1 Richelia intracellularis
GTATCAGTTAGGTATCCTGCTTTTGTTCTGGTGTCATTGTCTTCCACCATTGAATTAGAGTATCAACAATAAAATCCCTGGTTTTATAAGAAGAACTACCAAAGTTAATATAGAATAATTGCCCACTATCTTCATCAATAATCCCACAGGGAGTATATTTTTCTGTGCATCCCATATCATGATCCTCAGCTTGATTGTCTCCTCTGGTTTTTCCACCACGAGAATAACCCCGGATATTAACCGT
>CBZS010000834.1 GCA_000613065.1 Richelia intracellularis
GGAAAGGCTTATATCCTATCTTGAGTTTAAGTAAAACTGTTTACCAAAAAGGGATTTCTCTAAGAAAGAAAGCTATGAAACAAGTCGAGTCTAGATTACAGCTAAATCCACTGTTGCCCAAATGGGATATCTTTATTCAACCGCTTTTGCTGGTAATTTCTTGTTCAAAAATCACC
>CBZS010000835.1 GCA_000613065.1 Richelia intracellularis
CTGCAACCCCAAAAATAGAGCTTATGATATCGTTGTAGATGGATGGATTAAAAGAGTAGAAATTAATTCAGCCCTAGCTCAAAAGCTAGAACTGGCATCTCCATTTCAAAGTGTAAGTATTTATACTCAAGCAGGGCTATGGCAAGATGCCATAACAGCATTAGCACAAATCCGTTACGCTCAACCAAATAATAGCAATGTGGCTGATAGTTGGACAAAATTATTACAGTCTGAAAAACTAGGAGCGATCGCTAAAGAACCGATTGTGAAGCATAGTGAAGCAAAAGTTGTACAGCAAGTATCATCAAGGTAATTTACAGCTTTTGCATAGGAACTAGATATAGTCTAGTAG
>CBZS010000836.1 GCA_000613065.1 Richelia intracellularis
TCTACTTCCACGGGGTAGCGGTGCAGTTGGCGGAAGCCTTGGCAGAATGGAGTCATGCCAGGATTCGCCAGGAATTAGGTTATGGAGATTTAGAGCCAGATAACATTCGCGATGTATTAGCCCAAAGGTATCAAGGCTCTCGGTATAGTTTTGGCTATCCAGCTTGTCCGGCGGTCATGGATCAAGTGCCACAGTTGCAATTATTGGAATGCGATCGCATTGGTTTATCGGTCGATGAGAGCGAACAGCTTTATCCAGAGCAATCGACCACTGCTTTTGTCATCCATCATCCTGTCGCTAGATATTTTAGTGCTTAGAAAGAAAAGATCGGCAATGGGGTCGCGCTTAAATCCAAGTTACCTCTAAGTTAGTCTTGCTAATTGGTAGGCATGGGCATATCTCCTGTAGCCTAAATGTCAACTGGATTGGCTTTCAAAATAAGGGATTGGTGTTGGTGTTGTTCTGAAAGATCTGGGGTTAGAAAACTTTGCCATCCTGGAGCGGCATCAAATTGGTGAGTCCTTTCGGCGGTGGCCCCAGGAGATGCACTTTATCACCCCATCTTTTCCCAGTCATGGCTTTGGCCTTCTCGACTTGAATGCGATCGCCCGTAAAACCTCTCCTGCCATTAACTTTCAGCGAGAACATCTGACGGGCAACCAATATGCTGAGTATTTGGAAGCTGTTGCTTATTACTTCGAACTTCCAATTTACACTAATGTTGAAGTACAGAACATTGAACCATTATCTCAAGGGCAGGGGTTTGTCGTTTATGTCCCTGATGGTATTCTCAAAACCCAATTTCTGATTTGGGCTGCTGGGGAATTTCAATATCCCAACTTAACTCCTTTTCCCGGTGCAGATTTATCTCTGCATAACTCCCAGATTGCATCCTGGGCTCATTTAGAGGGCGATGAATTTATCATCATCGGAGGCTATGAAAGTGGCATGGATGCTGGGTCCAACTTAGTTGGATTAGGCAAACGAGTCAAAGTTTTAGATCGCACTGGCATTTGGGCTGAGCTTGATACTGATCCCAGTATTTCCTTATCTCCCTATACCCTTCAGCGGATGGATTTTTGCTATTCTACTGGGCGACTAGAACTGATTGGCAATACCGCGATCAAAGAAGTAAAAGCCGTTCCTGGCGGCTATGCCGTTTATAGCGAATACAACAAGTGGGTATCAGCCACCCAACCCATCCTCTGTACAGGATTTGAGAGCAGTTTGAAACAAATTGCCCATTTGTTTAACTGGTCTGAAGGGTATGCTGGATTAACTCAAGAGGACGAATCTACCATTACCCCTGGATTATTTGTAGTTGGGCCTTCCGTACGGCACAGCAACGTTATTTTCTGCTTTATCTACAAGTTTCGCCAGCGCTTTGCTGTTGTTGCAAATGCGATCGCCCAACGTCTTGGCATTGACCCCACACCTCTTGAGGTTTACCGACAGGAAGGAATGTTTCTTGACGATCTCTCCTGCTGCGACGATGACTGTCTCTGCTAAACTCACTCCCCATTCCCCCATGTCCCACTCCACTGTCTCCAGTCAACGCACAATTGTTGTTATTGGGAAAGAGAATACCGGCAAATCTCAATTGATTGCTTCTGTGAGCCATGGCACAGCCTACAGCAGCAATTTTCGTGGCTCCACAGTTACCTGCGATCGCTACATGGGAGACGGCATGGTGTTTATCGATACACCTGGTATTTTGTATCGTTCTGATACCACAACCACTAGATCCGCATTAGAACAATTACAGAAGGGTGACACGATCTTGTTGGTGGTGAAAGCAACCCATGCTGATGAGGATTTGGCTGATTTACTGTCTCTGGTGGACGGCAAACAGGGTATTGTGGTGATGACATTTTGGGATAAGGTGTTGCGATGTGAATCTACCCAGCAGGATATTCACCGCTGGCAACAGGCAGGCAATCTCGCGTTGATGACCGTTGATGCTCGAAACTTGACCGCAACTCAACGCCAGGAAATTAAAACAGGGATTGAGCAGCCCACTATATTTTCTACTAAACTACAACAGATTTCATTAGGATTGCGGATTGAGCCACATCCAACGTTGCTTGAGCATCCCCGTTTGGGTTGGCTATTAGCGATCGTCCTGCTGCTGATACCCGCCCTCCTTGCTGTCGTGCTTGCCAATACGTTTGCAGCGATTGTTGATCCACCCATACAGGGATTGGTCAACCCAACTGTAGAAGCCCTCTCTGGCTTACCATCTCTATCCAAGGAAATTTTGATTGGACGGTATGGCTTGGTAACAATGGGACTGTTACTGTTTGTCTGGGCAGTGCCGACGGTCATTCTTTATGCTCTATTTCTGGGTACTTACAAAGGCAGTGGTTTAGTCGAACGAATTACCATTGCTTTGCATCCGTTGTTACGTCCCTTCGGCTTATCAGGGCGAGATTTGGTGCGTATTATTATGGGGTTTGGTTGTAATGTACCAGCCGTTATCAGCACCCGTGCCTGCTCCAGTTGTTCTCGCAAAACCTGTACTTCGGCGATCGCCTTTGGTTCCGCATGTTCTTACCAGTTTGGTGCCACCCTGGGGGTGTTCAGTGCAGCAAACTTGCCCTACCTGGTGATTCCTTACCTATTCTACCTGACGATTACAACGTTGATTTATACGCGCTTGATTGCGCTCAAATCGGCTCGTTCGACCCAAAACCGGCTGATGATTGAGCATCGCACTTTTCTGGAATTTCCTCGATGGTCAGCTATTTGGCGCGAAACAAAGGGTACCCTCAACCAGTTCTTCACCTCAGCGATTCCTATCTTTTTGGCGATGGTGTTGATTGGCTCTGTCTTGGATTGGTTGGGCGTTTTGAATGGTTTGAGTCGGTTGATCGATCCAACAATGGGTTTGTTTCGGCTGCCACCGGAAGCAGCATTACCCGTGATTCTGGCATCAGTTCGCAAAGATGGACTACTACTATTTGCTGAACCCAATACGGTTAGCCTGTTGTCCCCTGTGCAAATCCTTACAGGCGTTTATCTAGCCGGGGTACTGTTACCCTGTCTGGTCACAGCACTGACAATCGCCCGTGAACAATCCATCAAGTTTGCTTTGATATTGATGTTAAGACAAGCTATTGCGGCGGTAATATTCCCCTTTCTTCTGGCCTGGGGAGGATGCTTTTGGTGATACTTTCGTGTTCCGAACTGTTATTTTCTCTAAAGAAATGTCCCAGTTTCAAGCGATCACCTACTCAAAATAACTCTTAGTCCCAAGGTTCATCTCCCTTGGATTTTATGTTTTTCGTGGATATTAAGGGTTGTAAATCTATGCCGTAATGGAACCAATATCTTAAATAGTTGATTTAACTGCTTCCATGAGAGGTTTGTAAAAATCGGTATCAGACCAGTAATTCACATGGATAAAAGGTGTAAAGCCTGTCAATATGTTATCTGAATAAAGTTCTATGGTTTCAAACCCTAATTCATCCCGCACTTATGCAACTGAGCAGAAATTCTCTTACCTGAGTTGGACTGCGCTTAATACCAGAGCCTATCCCACTAATAGCAGAACGTGATAATATGTCTGTTCACTAAGAGGGGTTATATCATCTGATGGCTGGAGGTTTTGAAGAACTGAGTAATTTGGAGTGGTCTTTGTTTGAGGATATTTTTCCGAAACCGCCAGAGAAACGCGAACGAGGAATGCCACATTCTTCATTTCGTTATGTACTCAATACCTTACTGTATATATTGATAGCAGGGTGTCGTTGGTGTGACGTTCCAAAAGGAGAAATATGGGCATCAAAGAGCTCTGGACATCGATGCCTCAAACCTTGGCAGTTGGACGGAAGGTTAGAGGCTTTACAAGCACGAATATTGGGGATTGGACAAGAGAAAGGGTTAATCAACTGGAGTTATGGCGCGGTGGACGGGTCTTTTTCCCCCTGGAAAGGGCGGTGGTGATGGTGTTGCTTACGGTGGGAAAGGAAAGGGTATTTTAATACACACTCTTACTGAAGGCTCAGGAGTGCCTTTATCCAATCACACCACACCTGTCAATGGTAGTGAAACAGATCAGGTGATACCACTTCTAGACAGTGTAAAGGTTAAGACCAACAAACGGGGTAGACCCCGTAAACTGCTGAAAGTGCTTGCTGCTGACAAAGGCTACGATTCTAAGGATAAGCGCGCTGCTTTACCTACAGGTGGTATTAGGCCGCAATGGCCCAAGCGGGTTTGGAAGACAAAGAAGAACAAGGGCAGACCCATTAAAATTTCCGTCTCACGTTTTCAACAAGAACGTTGTTTCCCATGGTTTCAAAAAAAAGATCGTCGTCTTGTTTGTTGTCAGATGGGAAAGAATTTCAGCTTGTTTTGATGCTTTTTTGTCTCTTGCAACAATCTATATTTGGATTAACAAAATTATATTAGTGGGATAAGTTCAAGGATATTTTGATAAACGCAGTCAAGATGAAATAGAGGGAGAGTGTGCAGGCACAGACTCAGTAAACAG
>CBZS010000837.1 GCA_000613065.1 Richelia intracellularis
TGACACGATAATTACAATCACACAGATGATAAAAGTAATTTTTATTGGGACTACCTCTTGCCTTTTCGTATAGCGAGTTAAAATACTGGCAGAAGAAAATTCAGTAACAATTTTTAGTCTGTAATGACTCATTCTCAGGATATTGCAACCTTAGCTCAGTGGATGGCAGCGGATTTCAGCAATCAACAACAAGCTTTTGACAATCCTCCTTTATTTGCTCATATTCGAGTATGCATTCGTC
>CBZS010000838.1 GCA_000613065.1 Richelia intracellularis
AAATTACAGTAAATTCTCTCGAATGGTTTTATCGTGAGGGTGAGCCCATTGGTCAAAGTGACCTATTACCAGTAGTTCTACTGCACGGCTTAGTTTCCCAGAGTTATAGCTGGCGCGATATTATACCAGCACTAACACAGCAAGGTACAAGAGTGATCGCTCCCGATTGGATTGGTTGTGGTTTTTCCGGTAAACCCAGTAGGGGGAAGTTTGCTTATACCCCCGATGCTTTTATCACAGCTTTAGGAGATTTTATCGATACCTTAGAGTTTGAAAAGTTTTCTTTAGTGTTGCAAGGCTTTCTTGGTTCTGTGGGATTGCAATATGCTTTACGTCATCCCGAAAAAATAGCCAGTATTGCCATTCTTAACGCTCCTATTTCTCCCACCGCTAAATTACCTTGGAAAATTAAGCAAATGGGTTTACCTCTAGCTGGAGACATGATAACTCAAGATCCCTTATTAGTAGATCGCACCTTAGAGGGGGGTAGTTGTTATGTGATTTCTGAGGAACATTTAGGAGTCTACCGCAAACCCTTCCTGAAAACATCAGCATCGGGTAGAAGTTTACTGGCGACTATTCGTAATTTACAGTTATCAAAATCCATGGAAGAAATTGACTCTGGATTTAAGGATTGGGAAAAACCTATTCTTGTACAGTGGGGAGCAATTGATCCTTGGTTAGATGTGAGTATGGCAGATAATTTTGTTAAGTCATTACCGAATGGGGAATTAATTCGCCTGAATAACGTGGGACATTATCCCCAAGAACATTACCACGAGACCATATTAGAAGATCTTTTACCCTTTGTACGCCGTTCAAGTTGAGCAATTACATCAGGTTCTCCGATCAAAAATTTGCGAAAATACTTGCAGAGTATAAAATAATACTAACTGCTTAAGAATCTTTATGGAAGGTGTTAGTTAAAAATACATAAATAGCATTCAAGATAGATTACCTGCTTCTATCTTGAATACAAATTCAATCAAATGTCATGATAAATAGCGTTTGCACTGACATTCTGATTGGGAGAGCTAAGTCTACCTGAATAATATCTCTGTTTGAGAGTATATATTAACCAGTCTTTTCTGTTATTTAAAAAAGGATGTAAGCGCAAGTACAAATAATGACAAACTCTGCAATCACCACATCTATATTTAAGGTTTTGTTTAGTAATATGGTGTAACAATTCATCTCGATATACAGGATTATGAATTATGTCTTCATGTATTAATAGAAACAACTAAGTGTATTAGTAATAATGCTCATTCAGGCTTAATAAATAATAAGTTATGTTATTCTCAAATATCTATCTTCTCCAACTCTAACTAAAATCTCAGACTTATATTCAAAATTTCATCATCCAGATTCAGGAAAGCAAATTTTCAATAAATAATCTTATGAAATAAAAACTT
>CBZS010000839.1 GCA_000613065.1 Richelia intracellularis
TGAAATTGCTAGGATAATTCTTAGTCATTTGGTCACGGGGTGCTGTTTTGTATAATTCTCAGCATATGCCTTGTGAGCTTTTTTATGATACCTCCCACCTTTTAAAACATCCTCTAAGTGATCGATATCTTGTACTTTCATTTGTGATTTTGAAAAACTCATATTTCAAAATACAATATTTTGCGATCGCACCTGCCCAATGTGGGTTTCAACATCTGCTGTTGACCAATTATGAGATCCTTAACAGTGGTGTGCAACTAATAATCCCCATAATCACTTGGGTATAAGTATGGGTACAACTAAATTGGCACGAACATTCAAACCACGTAGTAAATTTCGGCGAATACTAGTTTTTTTTATACCTTAAATTAATGAATTCCCTGAAATCTACCTGCTAAATATAAAGCGGCATATTCGTTATTAAAACATTCGGCGTTGCATAAGTGCGGGATGAATTAGCGTTTGAAACCATTGAGAAATCGTTGAAAATTTAGTGAAATCATCCCGCACTTATGCAACGCCAAACATTCATCTGATCCAGTCGAACCTAAGATAGAAAATTTATCATCGCTCAATGATTCAAAGGTTACTTGACCGTGCCATTCATCATAAAAGTAATATAAAACGACACGATTTACTTCTAGCGATTCTCTGAGTTTTTGTGTTGTTTCTCTAACTAATGCGTCTCGCTGAATTTTGGTAGTCAAACGATTGAGGATTTTTTGAAACCCTTTTTTGTCGCATCCGGGTTAAATTCCGGTGGAAAATTAATTGGCACAGCAATAGACTTTGGCGATATTTTTCCTAAAAATATAGAGACGTATATCTTTACGTCTCTATGGTGTCAATACATAATCATGATGTTCTTATCTATCCACAGAACCCATAATTACGTCAATACTTCCCAAAATAACCACAATGTCTGCTACTTTCATTCCCTTAAGTAAATGGGGTAAGATTTGCAGGTTGTTAAAGTCAGCAGCGCGAATTTTCCATCGCCAAGGAAAGGAGTTATCATCACCAACCAAATATATACCCAACTCCCCTTTTCCACTTTCTACCCGGGAATAGATTTCACCCTTGGGCATTTTGAAAGTAGGAGCAACTTTCTTGGCAACATACTGGTAGTCGAAGCCATTCCATTCAGACTTTTTACCCTCTTGCATCCGCTTGGCTTCTAGGTTTTCATAGGGTCCCCCAGGAAGTCCAGCGATCGCTTGTTTGATAATTTTTACTGATTCCCGCATTTCCCGCATTCTAACGAAGTAACGGGCAAGGCAGTCACCGCTAGTTTCCCATTGCACATCCCAATCGAAGTCATCGTAACATTCGTAGTGATCAACCTTACGTAAATCCCATTTCACCCCAGAAGCCCGTAACATGGGACCAGATAATCCCCAGTTAATGGCTTCATCCCGGGTAATAGTACCAATACCTTCAATGCGTCTTCGGAAGATGGGATTATTAGTAACTAGGCGTTCATATTCATCTACCTTGGGTAAGAAATATTCACAGAAATCTAAGCACTTATCCACCCAACCATAGGGTAAATCCACAGCTACCCCACCAACCCGGAAGTAGTTATTATTAACCATGCGATAGCCTGTGGCAGCCTCCCATAGGTCATAAATCATCTCCCGTTCCCGGAATTGGTAGAAGAAGGGGGTTTGTGCACCAACGTCAGCCAAAAATGGACCAAACCATAGTAAATGGTTAGCAATGCGGTTCAATTCCAGCATGATTACACGGATATAACTGGCGCGTTTGGGAACGGTAATTCCCGCCAGTTTTTCTGGTGCATTCACCGTCACAGCTTCATTAAACATTCCTGCTGCGTAGTCCCAACGACTTACGTAGGGGACATACATAACGGTGGTACGGTTTTCGGCTATTTTTTCCATTCCCCGGTGCAAATAGCCAATCACCGGTTCGCAATCAATGACATCCTCGCCATCTAGGGTGACAATTAACCGCAAAACCCCGTGCATGGAGGGATGGTGTGGTCCCATATTCAGCACCATTGGTTCGGTGCGGGTTTCTATTCTTGCCATATGTTCCTGGTTCTCCCGTTTGTGAAAATTTTAAAATTTAACTGCTTGGATGCCAAATTAGTCAAGGGCAAGTTTTAGTGGACACTAAAGAAGTGATGGATTGAGGGAGTGAGGTATTTAACTATTTCCCATTTATCCTTTCCCCTTCTAAAAAAATGTCCAATTCAGATGTAACTTGGAGAAGCGTAGTGTTTAATTTTGTTGCACTTCTTCAATTATTATAGGGAGCTTGAGTTGGAGAACATGGGGGGAAAAGATTTTTTTCATTTACCAGTTTTAAGTCGGGAAGCGATCGCAGGTTTGGCAATACGTCCAGGGGGACATTATTTGGATGTTACGGTGGGTGGTGGGGGTCACTCTCGCCTGATTTTAGAGGCTGTAAAAGATGTGATAGTAACGGCTTTAGACCAAGATGGAGATGCTTTAGCCGCGGCACAGAAAAATTTGGCTGAGTTTGACAATAGAGTTGAGTTTATCCTCACTAATTTTTCTGCTTATGATTTTCCCCATGAAGCTTTTGATGGGATTATAGCCGATTTGGGGGTAAGTTCTTACCATTTAGATGCACCGGAGCGGGGTTTTAGTTTTCGCCATACTGCGGACTTAGATATGCGGATGGATAGAAGACGGGCTCTAACTGCGGCTGATATCATTAATTCTTCGGATGAGAAAGAATTAGCAGATATTTTCTTTCATTATGGGGAAGAAAGGCTATCTCGGCGAATTGCGCGGCGAATTGTGGAAAAACGTCCCTTTTATACCACCACAGAACTAGCTAATGCGATCGCGTCTTGGGTTCCTGGTAAATACCGTCATGGTAGGATCCACCCAGCTACTAGGGTTTTCCAAGGGTTGAGAATTGCCGTTAATGATGAATTAAAATCCCTGGAAACCTTTTTAGAAAAAGCTCCACCATCCCTTATTCCTGGTGCTCATATTGCCATTATCAGCTTTCATAGCTTAGAAGATAGGTTAGTTAAACATGGCTTAAGAAACTCACCGTTGCTCAAAGTTTTAACCAAAAAGCCAATTATTGCTCAAACTGACGAAATTGCTCAAAATCAGCGTTCGCGCTCGGCAAAGCTCAGAATTGCTCAAAGGAAAGAGGATTAAAAATTACGGGCGTTGCATAAGTGCGGGATGAATTAGGGTTTGAAACCATTGATAAATCGTTGAAAATTGAGTGAAATAATCCCCCGATTCAGCAACGCCAAATCACGATGCGATTTCTTATGGCAGATATCATAGAAGATGAAGGGGGCTTCAACCAATAATTATAGGAAGTCGGTTAAGTAATCAAGATTAATCATCTATGGTTAACAGTTATTAGTTGTACGAATTTCTCCCTATCAGCTTGCTCCCTGCTGCTCTCACCTAATCAGTAATTGTGGCATTAATGAATTGTTGCTCTAGGATTGGCATATCACTTAGTCTGAAATATATTTTGCACCATTTTCTTTTCTAAACTTGCGGCGATTCTATCTAACTCTTCTACTTCACCAGCATCTAAATACCAGCCCAATGCACCGATATTCTGCTGTGCTTGTTCAAGACTTTTTGCTCCAGGGATCGGAATAGTGCCTTTGCAAATACACCAATTAATAGCCACTTGGGACATGGTTTTATTTTTATATGATGCAATCTTTTGCAAACAAGATAACAATGATTGAGCTTTGGGTATCAATTCTTTAAATAGAAAACTACGAATACCCGGAGGATACTTACCCTTTTCAGAATATTTACCTGTTAAAATACCCAAAGATAGTGGGCTGTAGGCAATTAATCTAATTCCCAAATCATCACAAACTTGTTTTAATCCTAACTCAGTAATGGGATAGGTGGAAAGTAATGAATACTGGACTTGAAGAGTAGTGATGGGTACACCTCTTTCTGCTAATCTTTTATGTGCCCATTCCAGCCTGTTGGGACCATAATTAGATAATCCTACACCCTTGACCAATCCTTCCTCATATAAGTCAGCCAAGCCATCCAGGAGTATACCTTCCTGCCATGGTGCATAATTAGCTGTCGACCAATGCATCTGTACTAAATCTACGTCTCTTCCTAGCCGTTGGGACGAAGCTCTACCGGCATTCACTATGGATTGACGGGTTAATCTCCAAGGGTAAGCAGCGAGTTTGGTAGCAATACAAATATTTTCTTGGTTTGCACCTTGATATGCTTTGGTGAACTGTCCCAAGAGTTGCTCACTACGCCCATTTAATTTACCAGTACCGTAGGAATCTCCTGTATCAAAAAGAGTAACACCATTGCTGAGGCAGAGATTAAATACCTCCTGCAATTGGTTATCCATACTCTGATCATATCCCCACAGTAGTCTGTTTCCCCATGCCCAAGTGCCGCAGCCCATAATTGGTAGGGACAGTTTTTGGCTAGTCTGCATATCTATCCTGGAAAAATCACCCAATAATTCTCACTCTACCTCACCCTCGCTTTTGGCTATGCAAAAATATTCTGTCACCTGGAATTGGGCATAATCGATTAAACTCGGACATAGGGTTTCATTTTTGTTTTGATTCTAGTTTTTATACTCTTTATTCTGTACTAAGAAGTAGAGTGGAGCATCCCAAGTAGAGTCAATAATTTTCTGTTCCTTACTGCACAATTAACTTATCATGACGATAGTCTTTGTAATTAATATCAGTATTGCATTAATGTTACTTTGTGCAGCGGTAGTATTGTGGCAACTAAAACTACGTTTAGTAACAATCACTAATTGGTTGGTTCTCATTGATCGCCAAACTCATACTTTGCTTGAGCAAGCACCAGAAAAAATATACCTTAGCCAGCAAAATCTTTCTCACCTCAAACATAAGAATCAGGTACTAGGTTTACAGATTCAAAAATTGCAACAAACTCTCTACTTAATTTTATGGGTGCAGCAAATCTGGAGACGTGCCGGTTACCACAGCCCCAATAAATAGCAATTTTTTTTACTTTATCTGTCGTCACCGAGAAAAAACAGGTACAATTTTCTGAAGCTTGCAAGGCACGATTAACCCATAAAATGGGTTTAAGGAGAGAAAGCCAAAATGTCTAATAACCGTTCTGGAGTCTTTATTGGTGGATTATTGGTAGGAACAGCCATTGGTACATTAACAGGATTATTAATTGCTCCTGGTAAAGGCAGCGATACTCGTAAACTTCTGCAAAAATCTGCCCGTGCTATCCCTGACGTTGCGGAAGATTTATCCACAAGTGTGAATATTCAAGCCTATCGAATTTCCAATCATATTCTCTCAAATTGGGATGATACATTAGAAAGGCTACAAGACGCGATCGCAGCTGGTGTTAGTGCCAGTTATCAAGCCAACATTATCCTACAGCAAGAAAAGATCACAAATAATACAGATTATTCCACTCAAAATATAGAAAATTAAACCAAGATAGAGCTGTGAATGAACCCTTGTTTTGGCTGGGGCTGTCCATTCTCCTAGTTGCCATTAGTTTAACTGCAGTTTTAGTGGCAGCTATACCTGCTTTGCAAGATTTATCACGGGCAGCACGTAGCGCAGAAAAATTATTTGATACCTTATCTAGGGAATTGCCTCCAACCCTAGAATCAATTCGTATGACTGGTTTAGAAATTACTGACTTAAGTGATGAGGTGAGTGAAGGAGTTAAAAGTGCAACTAAGGTAGTTAAACAGGTAGATCACAGCCTTGGCACTGCTAGGAAGCAAGCACAAAATATTAATATTAATACCCGCAGTCTATTTGTGGGGGTAAAAGCAGCATGGCGAACCTTCCAGCGCTCACAAACAAACAGGAGAGTTGCAGATCGTCGTATGAATTCCTTAAATTCCCCAAAGGTTACTCCCAATGCCCGAGATAGATGAGAGCTAATATTCATCCTTCAAGAAAAATTAAATTTTTGGGCGTTGCTTTTAATCTGTTACAGAAATTGAGCAGCAGCATGGAACTTTTGATTTTTTCTACACCGCAGCCATATGTAACTAACTGATTCTTAAAGACTAAAGTATGGGGTCTAGGGGTTATACCATTTTTGATTCGAAAATATCTACTGTGTCAAATGTTCAAGCTTCTATAATGTTGCAATCATTTTTAAAATTAGTATTAGTTTCCGTCTCATTGTGAGGTTAGAGAGTAAAATATTTTGCTCTCAAGTCTAAGATTAGAGTAAAGTAAACAAGTGTAAAGAAGTATCTCTTACTCCTTAAAAAAACATTTTGTTGATTTTTACTGTTGATAAATTTATAAAAGCACTCATGCAGTATTGTTTTTGGCGAAAAACCCTGGCAGCAATATCTTTACTTTGTTTGGTAGTATCCATGTGGGTTGTTCATACCCCTCCTAGTTATGCCTATGACAATCCAGAACTCTTGCCAGATGAACCCACACCAGTTGTTGACTTAGCCAAATCTCTCACTGATTTACAAGAAAACAAGTTAGTTAAAGAATTAGAACAATTTGAAACTGACACGGGTTGGAAATTGAGGGTGTTAACTCAATATGATCGTACCCCCGGTAGAGCAGTAATAAATTTTTGGGGTTTGGATGACAAAAGCGTGCTGTTAGTTGCTGATGCCCGTGGTGGCAATATTCTCAGTTTTAGTGTTGGAGATGCAGTCTATCAACTCTTACCCCGTACCTTTTGGATTGAATTACAAACCCGCTTTGGTAACTTGTACTTTGTCAGGGAAAGGGGCGAAGATGAGGCAATCTTAGAAGCGATCGGTACTGTTAAGGGTTGTTTACAAGAGGGAGGTTGTAATGTTGTTCCAGGCTTACCTAGGGAACAGTGGATTTTAACCCTCATTACTTCTGTAATTGGTGGGGTAATTTGTGGTTTTGCAGCACAACCACGGAAAGAGGATCAAGTTATAGCTTGGCAATGGGCTTTAATCTTTTCGCCACTATGGGGTATTTTATTCGTAGCTTTCGGTATTGGACCAGTAGTAACTCGAACTTCTGACTGGTTACCTTTAGTTCGTAACATATCTGGATTTTTAATTGGAGCTTTGGTTGCTTATTTATCCCCGATTTTAAACCGTTCCTCCCCTTCTAATTAGGGAATTTTAACAGTTATCAGTTATCCCCAAAGAATGATGTATTTGTACTTGGGTTTAAGTCCCTATTATGGGTACTCGTCGTTATAAAAAGTGAGCTATGTCACTTGCTTTATTTGGGAAAAGCCCAAGACTGCACTCACTACTGCAATAAATCTCTTTGATGATTGTGCCAGAATAGAAGCCATAATTGCGTTATCTACTGATTTCTGGCTTGGCATTTGCTGAAGATTTAGGAAATACTGGAAATACAGGTGGAAACTTTTACTATGGGTACTCCAATTAACGAAGCCAGAAAAGCCAGAAAAAATGATAACTGATAACTGTTCACTCACTAGGAAAACTACCACGCTTTTTTCTAGCTTCCATAGCTTTTTCCAAAATTTCTAATAATCCAGGTGCTTGTTCCTGGATACTCAATAACAGCCTTTCACCTAATTCCACGTTTCCTGGATCTATACCTGTGTCCATAACTTCCTGGAGTCGTGGTATGGCAATACTGTCTACAATTTGAATTAAGGCACTTAAACAACGGTTAAATTGCTTCTCTGTGAGCGTGGAATCTTCTAAAGGAAACTCGATGATGGCACGGATTTCATCATCAGAAGGATCATATTCCCATTGCAGCATTTTCGTTTCCCAGGAAATCGCCAACATTGTTTGTAGAATATCTGCTTTGTGGGGATGATCTGATACTCCTGCTAACACTTGGGGCGCGAATAACCGGAAAAATCGCCCATCTTCATCTAATTGTACGACTATAAGAAAATCTTCCAGGTGATCAGCTTCAACACCTGTGATTATTCGCTCTGCCTCTTCGTCAAAACGGTAGTCCCAACCCAGGTTGTCTAAGTACCTGGCAATCTGTTGTAGATTAGCTCCCATAAAAGCCTCGTTCAAAAATTTGGAGCGGCTCTTACCAGACTTAGTTTAACCTGTTAGGGGTCACTGGTAATAGGTTGTGATAATGAGAGAATATTTTTTGAAGGTAATCCCAATTTTCACACACTTTTGAGAATACTACGATTTGAATTCAGTAATAGCAGCAATTGTAATTTATTGACAATAAGCTCAGGAATATCAGGATACTAACTTTGTAACTATGATTGTTTTATGATATACAATCTTTTTTGATTTACGTAATCACTTTGCTTTAATTTATTAGTTTAGTTATGAAAAATTTGTACCCATGTTCATGTTTAAGTCCGCATTCTTCTCAGCGATAGCACTCTTAACTATTAGCTTAAGTGCTTGTGGTGGTGATAGTACCCCAGGAAATGCCAGTAATAGCCTTTTAGACCGAGTTAAGAGCAGAGGAAGGGTAGTTTGTGGTGTCAGTGGGGAAATACCTGGATTTAGCTTTGTTGATACTGACGGTAAGTATAGCGGACTGGATGTGGATGTTTGCCGTGCTATAGCTGCGGCTTTATTTGATCAACCAGATGCGGTAGATTATCGCAACCTTAATGCTAAGGAACGTTTTACTGCTGTACAAACTCGGGAAGTGGATATTCTCAGCCGTAACACCACTTTAACCATTAGCCGGGATACCTCTGTAGGAATGGCTTTTGGTCCCATTGTCTTCTATGACGGACAAGGGATCATGGTGGGTAAAAATAGTAATATTAAGTTCTTGAAGGATTTAAAGGATAAGGCCATTTGTACTCAAACTGGGACAACCAATGAGCAGAATTTAGCAGATAAGATGCGACAGTTGGGAATTACCTATAAGTCAGTAGTTTTTGAAGATATCAATACTGCTTTTGCAACCTATCAACAAGGGCGTTGTAGTGCAATTACTTCGGACAAATCCCAATTAATTTCTCGGCGAACTACTTTACCCAAACCGGAAGACCATATTATTTTCGATGAATCCCTTTCCCAAGAGCCTCTAGCTCCTGCCGTAGCTGATGGTGATGCAAAATGGGCTGATGCCTTGAAATGGGTAGTTTATGCCTTAATTAAGGCTGAAGAATTGGGAATTACTTCTCAAAATGTGACCCAGGAAATTAATAGTGATAACCCGGAAATTAAAAGGTTGTTAGGTAGTGAAGGAAACCTCGGTGAAGGTATGGGTTTACCTAATGATTTTGTCGTCAGGATTATTAAGCACGTTGGTAATTATGGTGAAATTTACGATCGCAATCTTGGCCCGAAAACTAAGTTAAACCTCCCCCGCAGTTACAATCAACAGTGGACAAAAGGGGGTTTGTTGTATGCTCCGCCCTTTAGATAGAGAGCAATTAAATTAAAAGTCAAAAGAATCTAATCAAATTATTTTACTCATTCTCTCGATTACTTCTTTCCCTCATCCCCATGATTGACAAAACCCATACTCCTAAACTTCCCCTATGGCGAGATGAAAGATTTTGGCGCATCACTAGCCAACTGATACTGATATTTATCCTAGGAGTTGGGATCGCAATTTTTGCCATTAATCTCACCCGTAATTTACAACAACTCGGTATTCAATT
>CBZS010000840.1 GCA_000613065.1 Richelia intracellularis
ATCCCTTGTCCCACAAGGATACGGATGCTCACTGGACAAAAAAGAATGATCAGAGTTGCTTTGGTTATAAAAACCACATCAGTATCGATGTGGAGTACGGTTTTATTCGTCGCTATCAAGTCACGGATGCCTCAGTGCATGATTCCCATAGGGGCACTGTTGGATGAGCAAAACCAGGGGGAAGAGGTTTGGACAGATAGTCCCTATCGTAGTGAATCTATTGAATGGATTCTACAGATTTTACAATTCCTCAGTCACATTCATGAACGAGCCTACCCCAATCATCCATTGGCTGCAAAACACAAAGAAGAGAATCGAGAGCGTTCTCAAGTCAGAGGGAAGGTCAAACACGTTTTTGGTCACTGGGTTAATGAAATGGGTTTAAGTTAATGTGTTTCAGACGTTGCTGAATCACATTAACTTAAACTCACATTTCGCAGGTGCGGTCGCAAAATGTTGTATTTTTGAAATATGAGTTTTTCAGAATAACAAATCAAAGTAGAAGATATCGAACACTTAGGCATAGTGGCAGGGATTATTGATGAAATGAGTTTGGTTGATTTGTTCAACCAACTGCTTGGAACTCATCCCCAATAAATAATCAGCGCAGGCCAAGTGCTCAAAGCAATGATTCTCAATGGCTTAGGCTTTATCAGTGCACCACTATATTTATTTGAGAAGTTCTTTTCAGGGATTGCAACGGAACATTTATTGGGAGAGGGAATACAACCAGAACATTTGAACGATGAACCTTTGGGCAAAGTGTTAGACAAACTATATGATGCAGGATTAACGGAAATTTTTATCCGAGTCCCACTATCAGCAGCAGATAGATTTGGAGTGAAAATGGACAGCTTCCACTTGGATTCAAGTTCATTTCATATACATGGGGATTATGGAACTGGTACTGATGATGAAGCATCAGCACAATCAGGATTAATTACAATTACATATGGTTATTCTAGAGACCACCGACCAGATTTGAAACAATTTATCCTTGACTTGATGTGGAGTGGTGATGGAGATATTCCTTTATATTTAAGAGTTGCACATGGTCATGAAGTCGATTCTGCCATGTTTGGAACACACACTTATGGCAGATTTCCACAAACAATGGCAAATTGATGCTTTATTTGTTGCGGATGCACCCCTTTACACTGAAGAAAATTTGCAGATGATAGTCTAACTAAGATGGGTATCTCGAGTGACTGCAACCCTAACTGCCGCAAAATAACTATTAGAAAAGAACAGTATTGATGCATTTGTACCACGTAAAATCCCAGGATATCGTATTGCCCCCTGTTATAATGATTCTGGTGGTGTGGGACAACCGTGGCTAGTGATAGAAAGTGAAGCCCGTAAAGAATCTGAGTTCAAACAACTGGAAAAACAAACGTCTAACCAAAAAATATACCCAGGCACAATACCAACTACGAAAATTGTGTCAACAGGAATTTGCATGTGCCGAAGATCCATTCAACCCAGCCAAATTACTTGAGACTCAGTTGTCATTTCATCAACTTGCATGCAAATATTGAAGTTATTGAATATGGCCAACACCGGGGACGTGGTAGACCTCGCAAGGATTCTCAACCTACCCTAATGTCCCATATTCAAGCCGAAATTTTCCCCAAAGAAACTGCAATTCCCATTGCCACAGAACAGGCTGGCAGGTTTATTCTTGCCACCAATGTTCTTGATGCCGACAAACTTAGCAACGAAGATGTTTTACGTGAATATAAGGCATAACAATCTACAGAACGTGGTTTTTGGTTTCTCAAACACCCATTGTTTTTTACTTCCACTGTGTTTCTAAATTCAAGGAAAAGAGTGGCGGCTTTGGCAATGGTTATGGGTT
This sequence comes from Richelia intracellularis, assembly GCA_000613065.1. Lineage (GTDB taxonomy): Bacteria > Cyanobacteriota > Cyanobacteriia > Cyanobacteriales > Nostocaceae > Richelia > Richelia intracellularis_B. The sequence continues at coordinate 1,859 of CBZS010000840.1, forward strand.
TGTGTTTGCTAGTTTACAGCCTAGGTCACAGGGCATTACGCCAATCTCTAAAACGAGGATCCCAAACAATTAAAAATCAGTTAGGTAAACCAACTGCCACTTCTACTTTACCTTGGTGTTTCAATGTTTCATGTCAATTCATTTATTAACCTTCGCTTCTTTGAAACAGATTTCCAACCTCAGTGAACAGCTGTGCTGGATTCTACAGTTTTTTGGTGTTCTCTGTCCTAAATATTATCTTCTTTGCTAACTAACCTGCGGACTCTGGGTTAAAGGCAGAGGATAAGCAAGTTATAGTGGGGATTATTTCTGGCACTATATAGTGTGGTAACTAAACTTTAAAGCCCCTTAACTATAGCTTCGCTTATTGTGTCTGAGGTACTGTGCTTAATAGTGAATGCTAGAGTAAGTAAACTTAATATCCTATTTTCCCTTTGACCTAATTGCAGCGGCGTGTGACATGGGGTATACACAGGTTAAAATTTCTCAACATCTGTAAACTTCTTCCCACTCTTACCCATAGCTCTAGCAGCTTCCCCGCAAGTACGGGGAGTAGGAAAAATTTTCTCTGGATTAGCTAACCCCTTAGGGTTAAATACCTGATTTACCCATTGCATAGTTTCTAAATCAGCAGAGCTAAACATATCTGGCATATAACATTTTTTGTCCGCACCAATGCCATGTTCACCAGAAATACTACCACCCACTTTTACGCATAATTTGAGGATTTCTCCCCCTAGTTCTTCTACTTTTTCTAATGCCCCTGGTACAGAATTATCATATAGAATTAGAGGATGTAAGTTACCATCCCCAGCGTGGAAAACATTGGCAATTTTATAACCAGATTTTTCTCCCAATGCCTCTATTTCTTTCAAAACAGAAGGTAATTGGGTACGAGGAATTACCCCATCTTGTACGTAATAGTCTGGACTCAAATGTCCCGCAGCCGCAAATGCTGCTTTTCTACCCTTCCATAATTTTAATCTTTGTTCGCGATCGCTAGCAGAGGTAACGTTCCGCGCTCCATTGTGCTGGCATATTTCTATGACTCGCTGTTTACCTACCCCCACTTCCACTGCTAAACCATCAATTTCTACCAATAAAATAGCCTCAGCATCCCGGGGATAACAATTGGTTTTTACCACATCTTCTACGGCATTAATGCTGAGATTATCCATTATTTCCATACCCCCAGGAATAATCCCAGCGCTGATAATATCGGAAACAGCTGCTCCTGCTGCCTCAACACTGGTGAAGTCTGCTAATAATACACAAATAGACTCGGCACTTTTGAGGATGCGTAAAGTAATTTCTGTGGCAATACCTAAAGTTCCTTCCGAGCCGACAAAAATACCAGTTAAATCATAACCAGGCATTTCCGGTATTTGCCCACCCACATCAACAATTTCACCATCAGGGGTAATTACTTTTAAACCCATTACATGGTTAGTTGTCACACCATACTTTAAACAATGCACTCCCCCAGAATTCTCTGCCACATTACCACCAATGGAACAGATAATTTGACTGGAAGGATCAGGAGCATAGTAAAAACCTGCACCACTAACTGCTTGTGTTACCCAATTATTAATTACCCCAGGTTGCACTACTACGCGTTGATTATCTAAGTCTATATCTACTAATTGTCGCATCAAAGATGTGACAATTAGTACGCAATTGTTTATGGGTAAAGCTCCACCAGATAATCCAGTACCTGAACCACGTGCAATGAATGGAACAGAATACTTGTTACATATTTTCACTACTTCTGCCACCTGCTCTGTGGTTTTGGGAAGTACCGCAACATCTGGACGGTGACGATAGCTAGTTAAACCATCACATTCGTAAGTAATTAGCTCTTCCCGACGTTTTACTACCCCATTTTGACCAAGGATAGTCTCAAATTCGTGGATGATAGGTTTCCAGTTAATTGATTGGGTGTCTTGGAGCAGCATGGGTTTTTGTTAAAACAATCAGTTCACTAGTATACATTTTAGTTGCAAAGGTTTTAGACCGGGTTGAGTATGCATTGGGATTGCTCGAGCAGTTAATGCCAGATTATAAGAATTTATTCTGAACTAGGAAAAACCTTCGAGGCTTAACGCAAATTCGTGCGTGGGAAAAAGGTTTACTATTGACAATAATGGGTCTAGTAAGTCAATAAGGTCATTACAAACTGTAGAATCTGCTACTCTTGGAAATTATCTTCGCTTGGGAGAAGGACCCTCTATCGACCTAAATCTTCCCTTCCATAATTTTACTTCATGAAGTGTATTTTCTAACGCTTAAACAAAAACAAACCTAATTTGACTTGCTTCCCAAGCATTCGAGTAAAAGCACAAAATTTTGCACCTATTACCCAGCCTTCCCTCAACTTGGAAATGAAACGTGACTTCTGTTTGTGGCTGGAGGAAGCTTCTTATAATGTAGGTAAACAAAATATTTCATTTTTGTGGGGAAATAAATAGCAGTTATATAAGATTTCCATATCCATTAAAAAAGCGACCCCGAATTAGAACTAGTATGGTACTTTGCTATGGAAACCAGCCATCTTCGATTACAAGGCATGAGTTGTGCCTCATGTGCCCGAACTATTGAAGAGTTAATTCAATCTGTTCCAGGGGTGATTGAGTGCAATGTTAACTTTGGTGTGGAACAAGCTACAGTCAAGTACAATCCCCGGCAAACTAATTTCAAGACCATCCAGCAAGCTGTAATTGATGCTGGTTATCATGCCCAACCGATACAAGAAATAGGTACAGAATTAGAAGATGGGGAGAAAAAAGCCAGAGTTACTGAAGAAAAAGAGATTACTCGTAAACTCATGGTGGGTTCCATAATTAGCATCTTGTTAGTGATTGGTATGCTACCCATGATGATAGGTATGAAAATCCCTTGGATTCCTGCATGGTTACAGAACTCTTGGATACAGCTTGTTTTAGTAACACCAGTAATGTTTTGGCTTGGTAAAACATTACTGGTGGGAGGATGGAAAGCATTTAAACGCCATGCTGCTGATATGAATACCTTAGTGGCTTTAGGTACTGGTGTAGCCTATTTGTATTCTCTATTTGCTACTATATTTCCCCAAGTATTAGAATCTCAAGGGATTCAAGCAGCCGTTTATTATGAAGTAGCTTCCGTGGTGATTACCCTTGTTCTCTTGGGAAGGTTACTAGAAAATCGTGCCAAGGGGCAAACTTCAGAAGCTATTCGTAAATTGATGGGTTTAGAGGCAAAAACTGCTAAGGTAATTCGTAATGGACGAGAGATAGATATTCCCATTCAATAAGTAGTAGTAGAAGATGTAATTGTTGTTCGTCCAGGAGAAAAATCCCTGTAGATGGAGAAGTGGTTGCAGGAAAATCTGCCATTGATGAATCGATGGTGACGGGTGAACGAATTCCCGTGAAAAAGCAAGCTGGAGATGAGGGAATTGGGGCAACAATCAATAAAACAGGAAGTTTTAAATTTAAAGCTACCAAAGTCGGTAAGGATACGGTATTAGCCCAGATTGTTAAATTGGTTCAAGATGCTCAAGGAAGTAAAGCCTCCATTCAACAATTAGCAGATCGGGTGACGGGATGGTTTGTACCAGGAGTAATTGCGATTGCAATTACTACCTTTATTATCTGGTTTAATTTTGTGGGTAACGTGACCCTGGCAATGATTACTACCGTGGGTGTGTTAATTCTTGCATGTCCTTTGCCTTGCGTTTGAGAACACCCACCTCAATTATGGTAGGAACTGGCAAGGGGGCAGAAAATGGCATTTTAATTAAGGGTGCTGAAAGTTTGGAATTGGCACACAAAATTCAGGCAATTATCCTGGATAAAACAGGTAAGATTACCCAAGGCAAACCCTGTGTTACTAACTAAGCAAGTGTTAGGGGCACCGCCAACGGTAACAAAATTAAACTTTTGCACTTGACTGCCGCAGTGAAACGTAATTCCGAACACCCTTTAGCAGAAGCTGTAGTTCGCTATGGCGAATCCCAGGGAGTACAACAGCCCCTTCCCGAGGTACAAAACTTTGCAGCAGTGGCACGGATGGGGGTTCAAGGAATGGTAGAGGAACGCCTCATACAAATTGGTACTCAGGGTTGGCT
>CBZS010000841.1 GCA_000613065.1 Richelia intracellularis
CGGGGAAATTCTGGGGTACGCTGTCCCAGGAAAATCGGCTTAAATGGTAGCTATACCCGCAATCGTCAGCAGTACGGTAGGATCTTCCGGAACCAGAGAAGCACTTGTTAACTACTTGGTGTCCCCGTTGACTATAAAAGTCAAGGAACTTTTGACGAATTTCGTTACCACTGAGTTTTTGGGGATGGTCAGTCATGGGAGTTTATCTAAAGGTAATATCAAGCAATATAATTCATATTTGTCGGGTCAAAAAACCCTTACCAACAAAGTATGCCGTACCATTGGCTATCTATGCTACTAGCTCATAAATAACTACTATATACTCAATAAAGAGTGAATTTTCCTAACTCTTCTCATCCTAAATTATCTTCAGTATATGCTTGCTATCTCCCCACAAACTTGAAATATCTACAGGCATGGACATATTACTTAGGACAGCATTTTTGGGTCAGAGAACTATAAACAAGAAAATTTTCTAACTATCTTGGCTACTACTATACAACCACTACTCAGTATAATCTCTTATACAAAAAGCTTGTTCCGTGAAAATAAAAGCAAATTCCAGTTGATCTGTGTGAAAAGATGATGAAACTAGATTTACAAAAACTTTATGTGCCACTATGTAAAGCTGCACATTGCCACTCATACTGGGGCAGCAAAGATTAAACTTTCCATAAAGGTGCTGATTTTTTAGTATCCGTAGACTTACGTAAATTGGACAAAAATAGCAAGATTATGACTTTCAAACTAAAAGTTCCTGATATAGCTTGTCAGGGATGTGCCGATGGAATTACTGAATTTCTTCTGACTTTGGAACCTGATGCCAAAGTGCAGATAGATTTATCCACTAAGATGGTGACTATAGAAACTTCAGCATCCCTAGAAAATATTCAGCAAGCAATCATTGAAGCGGGATATACAATTGAGTAATTATCAATCATTTAATTACTAGGGTTAAATTACTGATATATCATAATTGGGTTTATGTATTGTTTTTGTATATTAACTCATCATATCAGTGCATATCCATAAAACTGAATAGGTTCTTTTCTAGTTGCTTAATGACAACTAATTAGTTTTAGTAATACCATCCATTTGACTTTTCCAATTATAGTGGGCAGATTTTATATGGATTGCAACAGATTCATGAGATGCCCCCATTCATAGAAATGTCATTGATAAAAATTTTATCTGCATTGCTAGTGACCTCGGATTTTACTGAAATCTAAAATAAAAAGAGTGGAAAGGTGCCGATATCTCGTACATAATACTTACTACTTTCCAGAGAGAAAATTTACTGCGACATATCCCTTTTATAGATGCGGACCAAGTATTTATGCTGTGATACTGGGATAATTTTACCCTGGAAATTGCGGTGATACTTTTATACTTGAGAAAAATCTTCAGTATTTCTACTGTTTTAAATTAATAATGTCAAGACAGACATTATGTATCAGAAACAAGTTTATAACTACTGCGATCAAGGTAACTATGAAGAGGAGATAAATCAATGCCCAAATAATGAGAGTTGTAATATCTACACCACAAAGATTCATCTAGATAAAACATTTAGGTTATTATATAGACATATAGCTCCTAAGTAAGAATACTTGCGTATTCCATATACAGTATTAATAAGGAATATCTAGGAAAGCAGAAGATTTTATTCAGGGTCATTCCCATTACAATTGAAATAAGGCAAGAATTACCACAATGAATATTTCTATTCTGGTCTTTGGAAGCGATCATTTTCTGACTGAACTTCCGGATCAGATCTACGAAAAAACCACATTTAATTTAGAGGCGAACGCTAATCTTAATCAAGCAGTTTCACTAATTCAAGCTACCCCTCCGGATATTGTTTTAATACAAGCTAGCTTGGATGGCAGTATGGAACTGTGCAGTTGGCTGAAGGAACAAACAAAACTATCTTTAGTACACTGCATCCTATTAGAGGATCGTGTTGAACTGATTGCTCTCAAACAACAAGGTAACTGGGAATGGGACCAACAAATGAATGTATCAGCACTCCAGCAAGGAGCAGATGCTTACATCTGGCAAAAACCAGAGCAAAAAGATGCTAGTCACCCCCTACTGTTGGCTCAAATAGGTGTTGGTGTACGTAAGGTACAAAAATATCGAGATCTGATTCGGACTAATGACTTATTATCTGCGATCGCTCTAGCAGATTCGTTAACAGAACTTAATAATCGCAGAGCTTTAGAATGGGATTTACCACGGCAAATTAGTAAAGCTCGTAATAATGACACCCCATTCAGCTTGATTATTTTGGATGTAGACTACTTCAAGAGGGTTAATGATACCTATGGGCATTTAGTAGGCGATCGCTTGCTACAACTTTTGTGTACCCGAATTCGGCACAATTTACGGTTCCAGGATACTCCTTTTCGTTATGGTGGTGAGGAATTTGTTGTGCTTTTAAGCAATACGGCTTTCCAAGAAGCAATGGTGGTAGCAAATCGTTTGAATCGCATAGTTGGCGAGCAACCTTTTGCCATCAATAATACCTTGGCGATTGATGTTACTATCAGCCTGGGTATGGCTTGCCTGAAGCCCGAGGATGACATGAAAGGTGTTAGTTTACTAGACCGTGCTGATAAGTACCTGCTAAAGGCAAAATCTAGCGGGCGTCATCGCGTAATTAGTTATGAACATCACCGGGCGTTGATTTCTTCTTGATATCTGTCTGTATAGGCGAATAAAAACCATCTTAGATGGAAAATGGGGCATGTAACCGGTTTTATGTAATTAATAGAAGATAAAATCCCCTCACTAATTACCAAATCCCATCTCATCTGTAACTCAACTGCCAATCGCAAAACTATTTTTGTGGCAGATAGACTTCAATTGTTTGTATGCATTCTGAAACTGATAGACGTTTACCCATAGCATCAACTAACCCTTGATATGCTGACCAATTTTCTTGTAGCAAGTTTTGAGCTTGTAGGGAATGGAATCTTTGTTTTTGTAGATAAGCAGACTCCGGAAATCCCGAAACTTGTAAGACTTTTGCCAGCTTTTGCCGATCATCCAATCCACCCATTACATCCTGAAAAACTAGCTTTTCCGCCACAATCCCTGCCATACAGATAGTACAGTAGCGGTCGAAGATGTGTGTATCTAGAGTTCTTTCGTCTAGCTCATTGAATAATTGGCGATCATCAACGGTTACTCCTCCTTGTCCAGGTTCTTTCTGTCTCCATGCTTCCCAGGCAGTAAGGGTATAATTTAGAACTTGAAACCCCAATAAGTAAGCCACAAGAAAGTGACCAGCTTCATGATGAATAATCCTTTCTCTATGTTTAGGGGAGAAATTAGCAATCCCATCTAAAACTAATTTACTACCTTGACTGTGGCAAATAAAACTATCAATACTGGCAACAGATAAAACCGTAAGAGTTGTTAGTGCGGGAATTGTGGGAGATAAATTGATTAATGGACCCAATAGAATTGAGAAAGTCATTAAGAAAACGGATATGGCGATAAAATTCAGGCTGATTTGACTCATTCACAGTAGTATTAACATTACTATCTATCTCTAATGTATTATGTGGCGATTGCCATATTGGAAATTATAACTAGATCTGGGTAAATATAATGAGAGCTAAACCTTCATGGGACAAGAAGCAATAGCTTGGTTGTCAAAAAATCAAATAGGAGTTCAATCTCTGTGGATAGTATGAGATAATTGCAGCCATTTACAGGTGCATTATGGATATTGCTATGGAACAAGTTAATTTTTTCACTGATCGACCAAATTATGTTGCAAAATATAATCATGTATGGCGCGTTCGCAATTTATTTTGTGATGACCATATGCTTTTTTAAAGAGTGGCTGTTTTTCCTAAATGAAGACGAGGAAAGTAAGTCAGATAAACCCATATTACAAGTAATACTTCTAATTCTGGCTAGTGTTCTCTGGCCCCTTGTAGTTCCATTTGCCTACTTGGAATTATTGGGTTTTCATAAAAAACACCGGGAAGTTATTGATATGCTGCTCGATATGTCTAACTCCCAAATGATGGATGATTGATAAAAACTAGACTGAGCAAAAGCTCCCCAAAGTTACTTTTTATGGGAAACCAGTCTACAAAGCTGATTTCACAATACCGCACTTTATCTACAGATAAATCTGTAGAAAATAAATAATGCTTTGAATACCCTACAAGAAAGCTGTGAGAACATCCATGGGATAATAATTATAAATTTCTCAGTCTCAATTAAAATCGCCCATTACCTTGGATAATATGCTTCACAGTCGTCAAACTTTCCCAACTAATTAATCCCCGACGATTTCCTTTTTGGTTAGACATGCCTAAAAATATGGAATCACCACGGGAAGGATTGCGACAAAAACGAGGTGAAGCATTGATATAGGTAGAAGCACTGTTTACTCCCAAGGCAAATTGACGGCTTTCTTGGTAAGAATCCGTAACAATGCCGTCTGCATGACCGCTACTATATTCATTAATCCAAGCGATCGCATGTTCTAAATCATCTACCAACTTAAAAGCAACTATTTTTTTTAAATAAGCATATTCCCACTCAGTATATTTAGCTAGATGTAATTGGGGAAAAGCTTCCACTAAATCCTGATCGCCCCTCAACTCAAAGCCTTTTTCTTGTAAACAATTACACAATATCGTCAAGGATGATGGCACACATTGGCGATGAATAAGTACTTTCTCAATGGCATTTACCGGATCAGGTTGGCTGGCATGGCTATCAATAATTACCCAGCGAACCATTTCCATGCTGGCATTGGGTGACCAATAAAGGTAACAGTTACCCATAGCTGACTTTAAAACCGGATAGGTAGATTGTCTAACAACCTGCTGAATTAGGCTAGAACGTCCATAGGGAATGGCTAAATTGATATATTGGTCTTGGGTAATAACGTCGCGGACAGAAGTACCATGTTCCTTAGTAATGAGTTGCAAGGAGCCCTCTGGTAGACCTGCTTCAGCTATAGCGAGGGATAGAGCATGACCAATAGCTATATTGGAATTACTAGCTTCCGCACTACCTTTGAGAATAATACTATTGCCTGTTTTAATGCATAAACCAGCAGCGATCGCTGCGAGGTCCGGAAATGCTTCATAAATAAAAGCAATTACACCCAATGGCATGAGCTGAGAATAACTTTGGGAATCTTCCAGTTGATAATCAGCACTTCTAACTTTTCGTAGGGGATCTGATAGTTCTCCTAATCGTTGTAAAATTTCCACCGTATTTTCTAAACGACTGGGAGTCAACTTGAGCCAATCTAAAATTAATTCTGGCACAGCCATTTCTCGACTAGCTTCTAAATCCAAAGTATTGGCTTCCAGAATTTCATCGGCAGAATTTTTGATTGCTTCTGCCATCGCTAATATAGCGCGACTGCGATCGCTACCTTTGCTAATGGCTAAACTCAAAGCAGCATCATAAGCACGCTTGGCATTGGTAATTATTTCTGGGCGTTCGTCAAAAGCATCCACTGTCAAATTATTTTGGATTTTAGATTTTGATACATGGCTCATTCACGAATATATTTGTGATAGCTTACTACTGAGATATGAATAGTAATTTATTTAACGCCTGTAAGTCAACCACACCATCAGTGCTGGTAAAACAGCTAAAAGAACTGCAACCAAAGCCCAAGCAATGATATTAGAACCACTGGCTAATCTTAGTGCTAATGGTAGCCATATAATCACTAGCACGAAAATTATACCAAGTGCTACTGGCATATAGCCTTCTCCCAACCGAGAATTTCTTATTTGCCAAGTAGAACCATTCCAGCGCCAAGTCCGTTTGTAGGGGTATGTGGTGGAAAGTTGCTCTAGTGCATGAGCATTATCTTCAACAACAAAAATTTGCTGACAGCGAACGCAACCAAATGCTTCTGTCAGGGTGATAGGAACTAATTTACCCCGGCGACGACAAGGACAAGGGTACTCCGTATTCAAGTCTATTTTTTCGGCTTTTTGAGATTGCACAAGCGTTCAGAGAATTTCAGAGAATTTATACTAAGAACGGTTAAAAGCTGGACTATAGGTTAGATGCTGTGGTGGCGCTCGACTCTTCTCATAATGTTTTTCATAACATTAGTGACTTAGGGTAATTGTCACCTATTCCAATATATTTTGGATAAATTGAGTTACAAAAACTCTCCTAAATTTGAATTGCAAACCCTGACATATCGAGCTATCGAGCGTTCATAGAATTTATTTGTTCCACATCTCTCGATTTTTAGATTAACATTAACCACCAAATCATGAGTTACTGGCGTTAAGAAATTTTGTGGGGCTTGAGACTCTTGCTATAGATTAATGTCAGGGAAGAAATGTATTTGGTGTATTACAATATAAAAATCATGGGTATCAAAGCAAAGGAATCAATGACTTATTTCTGATTGTGGTATCTACACCTCGTGGCGACAAGCTAACTCACGAGCTATAAATTAGGTGAAGACAAACATACTTGAAAGGTAAAATCTCTATGAAAACTTACCAAGCTAACCCGGATTCCCCATCCAGTGAGGAATTAATTAGTCAAATAATCCCAGATACCAGTAATATCAACCATATCGAAGTCATATAAAATGCGAGGGGCACCCTAGCACAGAAAGGTTGTGCCATGGTTAGTCGCCCCCCAGAAGGTGGATACTTATGGAAGTTTAACCATGGCAGTGTCGATGTATTTGTCCAATTGACGGGCACTACAGACGAAGACACTTTAACTGTGTGGTCTGCGCTACTACACCTACCTGCAACAGATGAAAGCAAACTGAACCGACAATTACTAGAGATGAACTGTAGTAGTACTTTGGAAGCTCGTTTCGGTATCATTAAAAACGAAGTTGTTGTACTAGCTACTCATGCCTTAGCTGAGATATCCCCTGATGAAGTTTCACGTTTGGTAACTGTAGTCGCAACTGTCGCTGATGATAACGACGAAGATTTACAATCGACATTTGGACTTGTTTCATAGTTTTTTTTCTCTTCATTTAGAAGGGTTTAGGTGATTTTTGAAAAATAAATTACCAGCTAAAGCGGTTGAATCAAGATATCCCATTTAGGGAACAGTGGATTTCGCTGTAATCTAGACTCTACTTGTTTCATAGCTTTCTTTGTTAGAGAAATCCCTTTTTGGGAAACAGTTTTACTTAAACTCAAAATAGGATATAAGCCTTTCCAAGTCATACTCCAAGCCCAGGAAACCATGACTTCAACATCAACAAGCTTGCCCCCCCCCCCCGATTCCAATGCTGGTCAAGAATACCCCAACAACCCTCTATGGGATTGTATTTACTATGGTAAGGAGCATAGTAAAGCAATTGAATTGGTATATTTAGCAGATCAACAAACTCAACCATCCTTTTTAAAATTGAGTTCTTACTCCACTACTTTCCGGACCATTATCAACTTTTATTTGTATCAGTTCGGTATCCTGCTTTTGTTCTGGTGTCATTGTCTTCCACCATTGAATTAGACTATTAACAATAAAATTCCTGGTTTTATAAGAAGAACTACCAAAGTTAATATAGAATAATTGCCCACTATCTTCATCAATAATCGCACAGAGACTATATTTTTCTGTGGATCCAATATCATGATCCTCAGCTTGATTGTCTCCTCTGGTTTTTCCACCACGAGAATAACCCCCGAGATTAACGGTAGCTTTGCAATCCATGCTTAGTCCTTTGACTTTGAGCCTTGTTTGTTGATTGCGGCTGAAATTCTTTGATGTTGTTGAAGATATCATCAGTTTGTGCAATTTTTTTGAGGTTTGGCTTTTACTACTTTACGAAGACCATAGCCCATTCGATTCAATACTTGTGCCATTGTACTGGGGGAAGGCAATTGCTCCTGGCTAAATCCCTGTTCTTTGAGTTTTTCTAGTGCGGATGTTGGAGTTAACCGGGTATAGGCTAAGGAAGTTTTAAATGTTGGGTCTTGTTGAGAATCAGATTGTGCAATTTGTCCCAGGGATAATGCTAGAACAGAAGAGGTTGTTTCTCCTGGCAACGCTTTGCTGTGCTAAAGGCTCATTGTAATGCCACACAGATTATCCCTGTTCTTTTTTGCGCTAACCCTAACTCTATATTTTCTCTACCCCAACCGAATACTGTTTGTGCTAACCTTGCTCTACCTTGGCAATATTTCAACGTCATCTGAGCTTGAAAGCCCCGACGTTCTACTCCATTCATTTTGGATGCTCCCAACGGCAAGTCTTCTATTTGTGATCTTGTTAATGATTTGGGTTCCTGTGGTGGGTCTAGCATACTCCAAAATACTTGCCCCTGTTTTTTTTACTCATCAACATTACATCTTACTTTCATTGGTAAATTCTTTCTTATAAATCACCTTAGCATTGCTAAATCCTTCCAATCTGTCTTACTCTTTTCTTAGATGGTATATGTAAGATCCGAAATCAAAAATTGAGTGATAAATTAACAAAACACAGCCAAAATCACAGCTCAAAACCAGTCTGGCGGGTCATTCCATTGCTGAATGCCACCGGTAATGTACAGATGGCAATTGACAGATGGTTATTACAAAAACACCAACATGGAAAACATCCACCTACTTTAAGATTTTATACTTGGTCACCAGTAGCCATTTCCTTGGGTTACCACCAACAGAAATATCCCCTAGAGTGGCATAATTTAACTTGGCAAGGTACAAAAATAGACTTAGTACGCCGCCCCACAGGAGGAAGAGCAGTACTGCATCAAGGAGATTTAACCTATGCTGTTATCACATCTGGATTGTCAGCTAGTCGTATTCAAGCTTATACAAAAATTTGTGAATTTTTAATTCAAGGTTGGCGAACCCTAGGTATTAATTTGCACTATGGTAAGGCCGGTAGGGGTTATATTCATAACCCAAATTGTTTTGCCACCGCCACGGGTGCGGATTTGGTGATGGATAATGGTTGTAAAGTGATTGGTAGTGCCCAATTAAGAAAGGATGACTTTATTTTGCAACACGGTTCTATGGGTTTAAACCGGGATAATAATCTTTTTTCCCAAGTATTTGGTACCGAACCTGTAAACAGCATTCAACTTCCCCAACACCTGACTATAGCAGAAATTACTGATGCTTTAATTGCAGCCGCTCAAAATTGTTTTACCATACAAGTTGAAGTAAAATCACTTTCTCCGGAAGAATGGGAAGATATTTTAAGGAGTGAAGAATAGTGGGATAGAGTAGACAATGACAAAAGTGTACAATCATCAACTAACAACATTCCCCATAAAACTGAGATGTCAGGCAAACAACAAGAACATCCCTTATATAATCGCGATCGCCCTTTGGTAAATAATTTATTAACATCAGAAGTAACGGATTATAATCTTGCTGAGTTAGCCAGATTGCGAATCCGTTACCAAGGTTTTCCAGGTGCTATAGATCTTCAAAAAGATTTAGATAAAGTTTTAAAGCAATGGAATCTCACAGAATCTGAGCTATTTGCTAAGACTCGCTCCATCCACAATATCGCTCGCATTTATCAAAGTCGCGGGAAAAAAGAAGAACAAGACTGGAATTAAAAAATGCACCCATAACTCTGGTTTCACTTAAGCAGGAGCAAAAGCCCTTGGTGGAATTGGCACTAATTTCGGAGTAGATAAACAAGTTCCTTGTCTGTACCACGTACCTTCAACCTCGAAAATTTCAAAATGGGTAGTTAAAATAGCCCAAGACCGTTCATTTAAACCTGCTGAATATGTCCAAGTAATCTGGCTATTCTCCCGCAGTTTTTGTTCCAATTGTGCTAAATCCTCTGGTAGCCAAAATCGACTCATTACCCTTTGAATAGCAACTTCTGGAGGAGTATCTAGCATATCAGCCATGGGCTGATTAATAATGATCTGCTTGCGGTTATCTTCGCGGACAATACTTATTGGGCGCTCATTCTCCGCTGCATTCACCATCCGACACAATAAATCTACCGGTACTTGCAACTGGCTACAGAACACCGAACCACCAGAACGCAATATATTTTTCGCTGTTTCCTCCGGTGCGCGTGCCATCCACCCATAAAATTCAATTGGTTGTTTACAACGTCTCCAACCTATACGTACTTTACCTTTAATTTTGGCAGCAGTTTCACTCAGAGCTTCTCCATAACTTTGAGCTAAATCCGTAGCATCCCGTTTAGTTGGTGCAAGGATAGATACACCCTCATAAGAAATCTTGTAATTCCATCCTGGTAAGTTTAATACCTTAAGAATACTTACACTCACCTTCTCTTGACCCTCCAGAATCTTTATATACTTTTACACTGGTAGAATTGCTAGATACGGAAAGTTTAAAAGTTTCTTGCCAAATCTTTTTTTGTTCCTCCTCAGGAAGAGATAAGGCTGACCCAATAATAGCAAAATCCCCTGGTGTTGGTAGGACTTCCCCTTTCGCCAACGCTGATAAGTTTTTTACACCGTAGCGCTTGAGCTTTGTCATGTTTTTTCGTACTAAATCAGCAACAGTCTTCGCAGTTGCGTTTTCTGGATTGAGGGACTGACACGCTCTAAGTTTAGCTACCCACTCATATAAAATCTCTTCCAGCACTTCACTTTGAGAAAACCCTTGGTGGGCACAAATACTTTTGAACTCCCTAGCCAGCTCTACTGGTACGTAGCCACTGACTTGCTTATAATCATCTGAACGCCTTCTGTCAGTCATATGGTTGGACTGTATTAATATCACACTTACTATTTTCTATCATGACATCTAAAAACAAAGGCATTTTATATTTTTTTTAATGACATATTGACATGAAAAAATGACAAGAGGTAATATATAAATTACAAGCAATAAAGAAATACGTGAGGAAAAGATTGAAGACCCTGGCAGCTAGCTTGCGGCTTTGATCGCTAGCTCATAACTTTAAATTAGGAATCCGAGGGTTTTGCCCTCTTGGTTATACAGTATATATCTTTGTACTTACTTATGCAATTCCTGTGAACTGAAGTACTTGTTTTTTGTCTAACAGAATATGTCACGGAGGTATATAGAAATCAGCACCAATGTGTTTGGTGTTATGTAATTGGTAGCTGAATTCCTTGCACTTAAGTCTTTCTGTTTTATTGTATTTGCGGGCTTGAAGTCATACAAGTATCGAACCCAAATAAAAAATTATGACAAAATTAACCTTTGACCAATTTATTCATCCATTGTCAGAATTTCCTCAAGTATCAAATATGGCAGCAATGGATGAGCCAGTATTAGATTTATATACTATGGCGGGGGTAATACTATATACAGCTTGCGCGAATAATAATCCTAAAGCAAGAGAGAGAACTCTGGAAACATCAGCACTGAATGCAGGGTTGGTGGATGTAAATCTGTTGTTTAATCGTTGTAGCAAAGGCGATCGCGGGTCAATTCTGGAAATGATTAGTTTGATAGTTTCGGGTATGGAGGCAGAGTTTGAGGAAGTTAAGACTGTTTAGAGAAGGGAGTATACGTTTTGGATGATTTTATTATTTTGATCTTCCCCTCCCATTGATACATTAACAAAGAGCGAATAATAAGCCTTACTTCACCTCAGTAAGGCTGTTTTTTTTGCTAACATTACTTCTTGAGTACGGGATTATCCTATTTTCCAAATACTCCCAAGGCCTGGAAATCTAGAGCGTCGATATCAGTCATTAAGATTAATAATTTGAGGTAATGTTGTCATTTCTTATATTTCCCTGCTCCCCTAACCGAATGAGGTACTATCGAATAATTTAAGGGTGATGGTGATGGATATAAGATCCAAAATTTTAAATGCTGTATTTAGGGTAAGATCCTGTTCTAAACACTTCAACATGGGGAGAAACTAGGGTGGCTCCTACACTCGGCGTAAATATTGACCACATTGCGACTATTCGCCAAGCCCGCAAGACAGTGGAACCAGATCCAATTGCGGCAGCTGTATTGGCAGAATTAGGTGGTGCGGATGGAATTACAGCCCATCTACGGGAAGATAGACGACACATTCAAGAACGGGATGTGCATTTGTTAAGACAAACCGTGAGGACTCACTTAAATTTGGAAATGGCAGCTACTGATGAAATGGTAGCGATCGCTCTCGATATTAAACCAGATTATGTCACTTTAGTGCCAGAAAAACGGGAAGAAGTAACTACAGAAGGTGGTTTAGATATTGCTGGTCAAGTTGCTAGAATAGGTGAGGTCGTCAATAAATTACAAGGTGCTGATATTCCTGTAAGCCTATTTATTGATGCTGAACCCGCACAAATTAGAGCTTCCCAGACAGTGCGGGCAAAGTTTATTGAATTACACACTGGACGATATGCAGAAGCTAAGAATGAAGTTACTCGCAAAAAAGAATTAGATTTTTTGGCTGCGGGATGTGAACAAGCAATTGCAGATGGATTACGAGTAAATGCTGGACATGGACTCACCTACTGGAATATTTATCCTCTGGCTTGTCTTCCTGGTATGGAAGAATTAAATATTGGTCATACTATTGTCAGCAGAGCTGCATTAGTAGGGATGGAAAGGGCTGTGCGAGAAATGAAGCAAGCCATGAGAGGAGAACTTTAATCAGTGAACATTTAATTAGTAGCTGGTAACTGATAATTGAAGAGAGGGAATATCACTGCGGAATCTGGAAATTTGTCATGTCTTCCATCACAAAATACAGAATCCTATGAGCGCAACACAATCTAATGATCTACCACTGTGGGTACAAGATAGGGATCAGGTAATTGAATACAGTAAACAGGCTAATATCGAGTGGCGTAATGGTACTCCCCCAGACTATAGCCGCTCCAAACAAAATCTTGTCCAGGAAAGTTTATATAATCATGTGGAAGGTTCCTTAGAAGCTATCGTGCAAAATCTAGTGAGAACCTTTGAAATGGAGGTATCTTTTAAAACGAATCCCCAGCAATGGTTGTCTGTCATCAATGAGCAATTTCGTGTTAGTACTAATGGTGGTAGGGAGTTTACTGCCGAAGAATTAGGTGCGCAAGGTACTTACAATGTCTTCATGGCAGATTCAGAACATTACAAGTCTTCTGAAGAAACCTTTGAGTCTTCCCACCAGATATTCCATTCTACATTCCCCCAAGGATTTCCCTGGGAAGTGATAGAAGTTTATTCTGGACCACCTAAAGTTACCTTTAAATGGAGGCACTGGGGACATTTTCAAGGAGAATATAGGGGTTTTGCACCGACTGGGGAAACCGTAGAAATTGTCGGTATGACTGTTGCCCGTGTTGCAGGTGACTTAAAAATTATTTCCATGGAGCACTATTTTGATAATAGTTTGTTCCTTGAGAAGTTGACTGCAGGAGGCAAAGTAGAAGATAGTTCTAATCTCCTTAGTCGTTGCCCTTTCAGTGGATGGATAAATAAATTCAAAAAGAGTTAATTTTTTTTGGGTACAGTAGGTTTCGCTGTACCCTTAAGTATAAATTATTTAATAGTGAGCAAGCGAGCAATAAACATGCAAACATATTATTACGTTTTGGCAAGCCAACATTTTTTACTGGAAGAAGAACCTTTAGAAGAAGTACTGCGGGAACGTGTGCGTAACTACCACGAGCAAGAAAAAGAAATCGATTTTTGGCTAGTTAAACAACCCGCATTTCTGGAGACTCCTTCCATGGGGGCAATTAAGGCAAAATGTCCCCAGCCAGCAGTTGCAATTATCTCTACTAATTCTCAATTTATTACTTGGTTGAAATTGCGATTAGAATACGTCTTGACGGGAGAATTTACAGCTCCTAATGACGAAATTTATGATGCATTAGCATCATTAGCTACTGTTTCTTAACTGAGAACAGCTCGATTCTAGAATCCAAAACTTCTTGGTAAATAATTGTTTCACATCATCACTAGTAACTGAATGCACTGTATTTTTTTTGACAGTATATTCAGTTACTATCAAAATATTACTGAGCCATTCCCAAAATATTTGTGAACAGTATCCTTTCAGTGAAAAAATATCCGATGTATTTATCTTTCAGGCAAAAATTTCACAAATTACCTAGTTTTTTAACTACTAGTTTTTTGTTATCAACCTTGGGCGCAATTAGTATTATTCAACCGACCGCAGCCCAAACGAACAAAACATCTATCCCTGTGTGTCAAGCACCAAATCCAGGGGAATACCTTTTACTTGTAATTAGCCCCTCTAAAAATAACCAGAATGAATTACGCCGGGTTTTACCATTAAATACGAACAGTGTGGTTTGTACATACCTCAAAGATACGGTAACTCGTATAGGAGGATTCAGAAAAATTGACGATGCTAACCGTTGGGCTAGGTATGTGAAAGATTCAGCAGGTTTATCTGCTATTATTACTACTCGACCCACACATGCCAGCCAAACTCAAGTAGATAATGCTAAGTTTCAACCACGGCAGTTAGGAAGGGGTTATGCAGTTTTAGTTGACTACTTAAAACGCCCAGAAATAGCTCACCAGATACGGGAAGTTATGGGCGGTGATGTGGGTTTTGCCTCTTATGGCCAGCGTCCCTATTTACTAGCCGTTTATACTACCAATCAAACAGATGCATATCAGGCTCTAAAAAAACTTAGCGATCGAGGCTTCATTGCTTCAATCGTTGATAGCAGCAGAGTAGTGTTACTACGCTCAATTGTCAGCTTGTGATTCCTGATACTTGGCAGTCCAAAAGAGATATAAATTTTTTATTTTAACTCCTCACTCACAAAAATATAGTAATGGACATATTGCTGAGGACAATATTGTTTGGCTAGAAAACTGCAAACAAAAAAGTCCGAATTATCTTATAAACTGCTATACCTAGTAAGCATACCTAGCCAGCCAGGCAATAGTAATCCCTAAAGCTGAACCAGCAATAACTTGAAATGGGGTGTGTCCTAATAACTCCTTGAGGCGATCTTGATTAAACTCGGGATGCTCGTAAAATAGCTCGTCTATCATTTGATTGAGAATCCGAGCTTGTTTTCCTGCAGCTTGCCTTACCCCAGCAGCATCATACATGACAATAATGGCAAATACTGTTGCCAAAGCAAATTCTGATGATGACCAGCCTATGGTTTGCCCTACACCTGTAGCTAAGGCAGTTACCAACGCAGAATGGGAACTGGGCATACCTCCTGTAGTTACCAATACTCGTAGATCTAATTTTCGATTCCGAATTACTTCAATAATTAACTTTAATAATTGAGCAATTACACAAGCTACCAGGGCAACCAGCAGCACCCGGTTGTCTAATATGTTGCCAATGTCCTGCATGGTTCTTTGGTGAGATTAGTAAACAATCATCAGTGGTATTTGCACAACCATAGCTTATACCATTTTGGATTTTGGATTGTAGATTACCTTGCGAGTGGTGCAGTAGCATCTATGAATTTTAGCTGAAATAGCTACTGGATAAACTTTTCACATGCAATTGGTATTCTATAGATACAAGCCACAAACCATATCGAAAATGAGTGAATGCCATTCTACCATGGAACACTAATACAGTTAGCGATCGCGGCTAACTATAAAATGTCCTAGTGCTAATAATGGCTGGGCTTTTTCACCAAATGGTTTTAATTGGGCACAAGCTTCAGCAATTAGTTGTTCAGCTTGTTTTTTAGATTCTTCAATTCCCCATAAACTGGGATAGGTAACTTTTTGCGCCTGCTGGTCTTTACCAATACTTTTACCTAGCTTTTCCTGCGTTGCGGTGATATCTAAAATATCATCGATGATTTGAAAGGCTAATCCAATGTTTTGGGCATAAGCGGATAATCTTTGTAAATCTTCTGGTGTACCCCCTGCTAACACACCCCCGGAAACCACACATATTTCCAGTAAAGCCCCGGTTTTATGCCTATGGATGTAATTTAGGGTTTTTAAGGAAGTATCAGACTTACCTTCTGATTCTAAATCTACTACCTGACCGCCAACTAAACCAGCAGCACCCACGGCTTTTCCTAATTTGGCAATAACTTGTAAAACTTGCTGGGGAGGAACATTCTGAGTTTGTGCAGCGATATATTCAAACGCATAAGCTAACAAACCATCACCGGCTAAAATTGCAATGTCCTCTCCATAAACTTTGTGATTTGTCAATTTTCCCCGGCGATAATCATCATTATCCATGGCGGGTAAATCGTCGTGGATTAGAGACATGGTATGGATCATTTCCAAAGCGCAAGCTGTGGGCATTGCCATATCAGTAGTACCACCAAGCATTTCGGTAGTTGCCAGGCATAAAATGGGGCGTAGACGCTTACCTCCAGCTAACAGGGAGTAGCGCATGGCTTCATAAATCGTCTCTGGATACTGCATGGGTAAGGCTTTTTCCAGAGCAGCTTCACATAGTTGTTGTTTTGCCTTTAAATAAGCAACTAAATCAAATTTGCCATCCCTGGTAGTTTCTGGAAGATTATCCGCTGTTATCATCCTCAAATCCTTAAAGTGTGTAGATTATTGTTACTAATTTTGCAATTGGGAAAGTTGCCTTTGGTGGGAACCCAACGCTAGTTGTCCTATAAAATTGGCTCCACAGAACTAAACTTCAGCAATTTGTAGAGTTTTGGTGTTGTGGGAGTAATTAATTACTCCCCCGTTGCTGGTAACTACTCACTGTATTTTGCAACAACATTGCTACCGTCATCGGACCAACACCTCCAGGAACGGGGGTGAGAAAATGCGCTACCTTTTCTACTGAGGCAAAATCAACATCACCTACTAACCTACTTTTGCCGTTGGAAACAGGGATGCGATTTATTCCCACATCTACCACAACTGCGCCCGGTTTCACCATTTCGGCAGTAATAAATTCTGGACGACCTACAGCTGCAATGAGAATATCAGCACTTTGAGCCATTGTGGGCAAGTTTTTAGAGCGGGAGTGAGCAATTGTCACTGTTGCATCTGCTTCTAGTAACATTAATCCTAGGGGTTTACCGACTAAAATACTTCTTCCCACCACCAAGGCTTTTTTTCCTTGTAAGGAGATATCATATTCTTGAAACAGTCGCATCACCCCAGCAGGTGTACAACTACGTAAACCTGTTTCTTGGCGGACTAATTTACCCAAATTTACTGGATGCAGTCCATCCACATCCTTCTCTGGAGCAATATGGTGCAAAATTGCTACAGAATCCAGATGTTTTGGTAAAGGTAGTTGCACCAAAATTCCGTCAACTTTCTCATCTTGGTTTAGTTGCTGAATTACTTCTATAATTTCTTCTTGACTAGTTTCTGTGGTGAAATGTTTACCAAAAGAAGCAATCCCTACTTTGGCGCAAGCCTTTTCTTTCCCAGCAACATAAGCTGCAGAAGCTGGATTATCTCCAACCATGAGTACTGCTAAACCAGGAGGTCTACCTATTTGAGGTTGCAATTGCGCGATCGCCTGTAACAATTCGTAGTGGATTGCGGTGGCTAAGGCTTTCCCATCAAGTAATTGGGCTGTTTTTGTTTCCATGCGACTGTCTTTTTAATTACGCTCATCCCGACACAAAAAAGAGCAATGCCTAGGCTATCGCTTCACTTTTGTTGAACAATTAAGCCATACTATATATATTCTCAGATTGCTTGCTCTAGTTAGCTTTTAGCAAGAAAAAGTTTATTTAATTACTCCCTGGAGTTATGAGTTCTTGAATCATTTGAAAATGTTTACCACATAATAAAAATTCAATCTATAAAAATGGCAACAAGATAAATATTATGGCAACAAGATAAATATTATGGCAACAAGATAAATATTATGGCAACAAGATAAATATTATGGCAACAAGATAAATATTATGGCAACAAGATAAATATTATGGCAACAAGATAAATATTATGGCAACAAGATAAATATTATGGCAACAAGATAAATATTATGGCAACAAGATAAATATTATGGCAACAAGATAAATATTATGGCAACAAGATAAATATTATGGCAACAAGATAAATACTTATGTAAAAATCGGCTCTGTTAGTGCAGTTCGTATAAGAAAGTGAAAAATTTTTACATTTCTTTGGGTAATTTACGTTGGATATTTATCTATACTTTATTGCTGGGAATTATCAGTTGTGGCTATTTAAATCCTAGGGGTTTTAAGGCTATTGGTGCTCAAATAACTCCCATTAACCAGCTAAAATCTAAGCAAAACCCAGATATTGTATATATTCAAGGAAAAGTAGAGAAGGCGATTCCCCTTCTAAAAAAAGAGGCATATCAAGTTAACGATGGTACTGGCAAAATTTGGATAGTAAGCAATCAGACTGGAATTAAACAGGGAGAATCTTTACTAATAAAAGGTAAAATCAGTTACAGAAGTATACCCTTGGGTGGTAAAGAATATGGCGAACTGTATGTAGAAGAAGAGTAATAATTGAAACTTATTGCAAAATAAAGCTTATGAAGCACCAATCAGTAGGAGTGGCGATCGCTATTCTTTATCAAGATAACAAGTTTTTAATGCAGTTAAGGGACAATATCCCAGGTATTCTTTATCCAGGCTATTGGGGACTATTTGGAGGACATATGGAAGAGGGAGAGAGTCCCCGCCAAGCTATTCAAAGAGAGGTGTTAGAGGAAATTAATTACGAACTACCAGGCACTTTTTCTGAGTTTGGGATGTACTCTGATGACAAGGTAATTCGTCATGTTTTTCATGCACCACTGTCAGTTGAGCTAGACAAGCTCACCCTTAATGAAGGTTGGGACATGGGTTTACTCTCCTCAGAAGACTTACATCGCGGTGACTGTTACTCTGCGAACGCTCAACAAGTTAAACCCCTCGGACCCCTACATCAACGTATCCTTTTAGATTTTATAGCGAAGGTAATGTGAAAAGACAATGGTTGGTCAAGGGAATTCCAAGTAGGAGAATAATCAATGCCTCGGAATGGAAGGGACTGCTGACCAAGACAGGGAAAAGAGAAAGTAAAGCAATTAGTTAAAGTCCAGAAATTGATTAATTTATAAATATGTTGGTGTTACTCAAAACATATTTATAAATTTATGTCACTAATCTAAAATTCTGCGTTGCTGAATCAGGGGATAATTTCACTAAATTTTCAACGATTTCTCAATGGTTTCAAACCCTAATTCATCCCGCACTTATGCAACGCCTAAAATTCCTATGCTTTCAATTCACATATGATGGAAAATCTTGATTGTTCATTTTGAACCAAATTAATATTTCTAGCGCAAATTGAATTGGGTATGACTCTTTTAGTAAGACTGGGAGTGGAACTTAGACAGGTATTGGAAGAGGTGGAGGGGTAGAACAACGAGCTTTGAGAACTTGCTTGCTCAAAGGAATACCACTAGAGTAGAAAGCCAGGTGATTCTGTTTATGTTCTTGTTGTAGATGAAACTGCTTGTAGATGAAACTGCCAATACTCATCCCAATCGCCACTGATCTATAAAGAACCCAGGGGTAAAACAGCCTCAGCACCCCTCATGGTCCATCTAGCCGCAGTGATATCCATCCTGTGTGTCTTTAATCAGGTGGCGACAAGTACCCTCAATCACCCCCGTGGCGATGGGGAATCCAGGTTTTAATTAATCCTCGGTCATATTTGAGGTATTTGACATTCTTAAGTAAATATCTAGGACAGGTATCCACGGGTTTACGTACTTGGGGGATGAGTCTGGGTAAAGTGGCACTGGGGCGCATACCTGGAGCAAGTGAACTTGATTTACCTTGAAGGATAAGCTGTAAACGTTTGCTCACCCAACCTTCTGCCTGTGTTGAAGTCTGAGAATAAAAGAGAAATGCACCTTTCCACAAATACTCAATCACATGGATAACATCGCGGTCTTAGTCCATGAGAATATTGCTGTGCTGGTAGATTAAACTCCCCATCCAAAGGAAATAGGGTATTTATCTTTCTTCCTACATAACCGATTCTATTGGCGATTACTGTGGCAAATAATGTGGTCAATTTCCGCGAGAATTTTTTCTTGTGTGTTCTGTTTACTGAGTCTGTGCCTAGCACACTCTCCCTCTATTTAATCTTGAGTGCGTTTATCAAAATATCTTTGTTTGTAACAACCGTCTCAATAGTTAGTATCCATTCTCAAGTAACTTACTCTCTATCAGGGAATGTTCTAACCCACAAATGCTGTCTGAGTCTAACCAACTAACTATCTCTTCAAATAGTTCTCGTGCTTGTGACCAAAACATACCTTGATTTGATGTAGATCCTTGCATATGGTGTGGAACTGTTCCTGTTTTTTCACTTTTTACAAGCCAATTGCATCAAGTACATTTTTGGCTGTCAATACTACTCTGGTTGACTTGTAATTTATGATTCTTATATCATAATCCGTACTACCAAAAGAGTCGCACCCAAATTGTGTAATTTGCATTTACTGCAAATTTGCCGCTTCTACCAGAAATTTTCTGATGAGAAAAATGAATTTAGTTGAATTTAAAGATGCATATCCCTGATAAAGCCACTGAATTATGGTTTACAAATGCTATAAAATCTGAAGTTTTATATAAATCTAGTTATAGGTAAAACTCATTGATGATTGATGATTTTTGCTCGGGAGAACAAATATTGTCTTGTAAAGTAGAATTTAAGAAGACAACAAACGTGAGTAATTTCACTGAAGTTGATGCTGTTCAATTATTAGCTGGTGGGTGACGAGTAATGAGTGAAGCACAAAACCCAAATTACAAAGCTGTGAACGAGTCGTTAAATGCTCCTAATTCTCCATTATCGGGACATTCTTGTCCTTTCTATTCTGTTATACCCCAGCAGCAAATAACAACTCCCCAATTACCACCGGCATCAGAAATAACTAAGAATGAACCATTAACTATAGATATATCAGTAAATAAAGATACACCCCAAGCTGATTGGGTTGCTGAACCTGATCAACAAAAGCAAGCCTTAATTGATGACGAGTTCCAGAAACTTTTAGAATTAAACGCAAAGTTGCGTAAAGATAATGATCATTTATACCAGAAAGTTGAGGAGTTAAAACAGGCTTTAGCTAACACTGAAGAAGCTTTGCAATTGCACAAAAAACGCTCCAGTGTTACAGAGTCGATGTTTAACCAGCAAACCCAAGAAGTAAATGCGGCACAGGAGCAAATCAAAACTTTGTTTGCTGATTTAGATAAAGCAGTACAAAATGCAGAACGTCAAAAAAGTTTAGCAGAAAATTACAGGGCACATTTAGAACTAAGTCAACAACGTCTAGCTCAATTAGAAAGGGAATGTTCTGTGGTACAAGCAAACTGTGATGAACAAGGGCACCGATTACTAAAATCAGAAAATAGTTGTCGAGAATTGCGTACTAGGCTGATGCGGCAACAACGTCAAACATTACAATTTAAAGCAGCTTTAGAAAAATGTTTGGATGCACCTGTACCTACTACAGATATCTTAGATAATGGAGTCACTGAAGGTTCTGCTCTCAATCCCAATTGCTCCGAATTTGCTAGTACATTATTTCCCCACACTCAGCCGATTCAACCTTGGTCTGCAAATACAGAATCTAGTGCAGATGATTTACACCATACTTGGGAAGAGTTATGTTTACCATCACCGGATGAGGTGGAAACTGATTCAGAAGCTACATCTACAGAATCTGCAAGTTGGCACTTTGAACCCACGTCAAACAGCAATACACCAACAGATGAATACTCTTCTATAGGGAATGACGAAGATGACTCAAATATTGTTGTAAATAATACTTCAAATGACCACCCATGGGATGAAAAATTAGATAGGGCAATACAAGCTTTGTTGGCGGATCACAACTTATCTGTATTAGAATTTGAAGCGTTCGCTTCATCAGAATCTAGTTCCCCATTAACTCATCATGTCGATGTAGAGCTCGGCTCCACTACATCTGGGGAATTGGAGGAACAAAATGATACCCATTTAACAACAGAGGCTGAGGAAATCAACTCGACCTTACCTATTGTTGAAAATCTAGAGAATAACCCTATTACACCTATTGTTGAAACTTTGGGAGCATCTGCTACTGAAGATTACTGGTCAGATATACCTCAGATCTCTGCTTTAGATGTATTAGAGAATACTCAATCCGATAACTCCTGGAATAATTATGATGAAGAACAAGCTTCTCCCTCCCCAGTAGTTTATCCACAACGTCCTCCCAAAGGAAGAAAGTCTTTGGCATCAGTAGAACTACCAAATTTTCCTTCTGGGAAAGAACCAATCAAGGATTAAATCTATTCTTGGAATTTTTTTGCTACACAAAGGGAGCAGACTTGCCAACGCTCTATTTCTCCTGGGGGAGTAGGACATTGACACTGGGGACACAGGGGCAAATTTTGCGATCGCTGGCGAATCTTCTCTCTCCAATTAGCAAAGGCATCATTGACGGTGATTTTACCTTGGCGATCGCTATTAGCAATATCAACGATGCCAATATAAGTAGGATGGTCCCGGGGTGAATCATTCAGTTCACGGGTTTGACTGATTTGGGGGCGTTGCCAACCAGCAGTAGCAAAACGAACATCTCGAACAGAAGCAGTTAGAACGGAGTTAATCTTTACCAATAGTTGCTGACGTTCAAAAGTAAGATTTTGAGCCCAAGCTGCGCTTGGAGTGGCAACTCGTAGTACCCCCCTTTGAATTGATATTGGTTGGGTATGTGCTGCGATCGCTTCTCCTACAATTTCGCTCCATGACCCTAGTAGAATTTGTAACGGTTCTTCTGCTGCTAATTTTGTTTGAATTTGTAAACAATCTAGAACATCATTGACAGATTTCCAAGACATGATGAGGTGTAATTGAATTTTCGGCGTTGCTGAATCAGGGCATGATTTAACTAAATTTCCAACAATTTATAGCGTTGCATGTTTGCGGGATGAATCAACAAAATACAAGTATTTATTTATACTTCAAAAAATGAAGTAACAATCGAATAGAGTGCTGAAGCATATCTACCAATTTAGAGTCGCATAATGTTTTTCGGGGGTTGCTGAATCAAGGGATCATTTCACTAAATTTTCAAAGATTTCTCAATGTTTTTAAACGCTAATTCATCCCGCACTTATGCAACGCCGAATTTTCTTCTGGATTACCCTTGATCAAAATTATTCTGACTCACACTATATTCTTCTGCTGTTAATAGCTCCCGAATCATTTTAGTGATTGCTTTTTGTAATAATTGGGATGTAATCTGCTGTCCCAAACGTTGTACCCCAGGATTGACAAGAGCCTGAGCCATTTGGGTAACAATTTGTGTGGGGTCGAAACCGCGGCTTTCTTGCAAAATGTCGCCAATCCTTTTGATGTGTTTTAGGGTTTTTTGTTGTTCGTCTGTGGCTGCGGGTGCTTGATTGATGGCAGTAATTCCTACCCTTTCCCTTAATAAATAAGTAAAGTTATATAAGATATTCTTGCTCAATGCATCTAAGCTTCTTATCATCTCATCCACTAAGCTATCGCGGATAAATGCACCTCTTTCCGATGAGAGAAAATCTACAGCTTGATCTAGGGCTAATGATAAGTCATAGTCTTGATTCTTCCGGGCATTTTTCAAAAGGTTTTCTAACCGATTCCACCGGAAGCTACCTTCTTTGAATAACAAGTCCCTTAACGATGTTCTTAATTCTGTGGCAGGATCTGTTAACAGACGCTTAGCTACATAAGGGTATGCTTCGCTGAGAACTTTAAAGTTAGGATCGATATAAATTGCAATCCCTTCCAATGTTACTAGGGAGCGAATAATCAAAGCGTAATAGGGAGGTACGCGGAAGGGATATTCATACATCAAAGCCGATAAGTCATCGGTAATACTTTTAATGTTTAAATCTGCCACGCTAGCACCTTGGGCATCTGCAAAGACTTTACCAAAGGCAGGGATAATGGGAGTTAAGTCTGTTTCCGGTGACAAAAACTCTAGCTTAACATAGTCATACGCCAAACCTTCAAAGTCCCGGTTAACTACATGAACTATCGCTTCAATTAAACCATAACGCTGGGGTGGTTTTACCTCGCTCATCATACCAAAGTCCAGGTAAGCCAGTTTCCCTTCTGGGGTAGCTAACAAGTTTCCTGGATGGGGATCGGCATGGAAAAAGC
This sequence comes from Richelia intracellularis, assembly GCA_000613065.1. Classification (GTDB taxonomy): domain Bacteria; phylum Cyanobacteriota; class Cyanobacteriia; order Cyanobacteriales; family Nostocaceae; genus Richelia; species Richelia intracellularis_B. The sequence goes on from CBZS010000841.1 coordinate 24,036, forward strand.
CGTGTTCTAATAATTGCCGCAGAGAACACTGTACCCCCACTTCAATTAAATAACGAGCGTTTATCCCCTGCGCTTCAATTTCCCTTGCCTGGGTTAATTTTGTCCCATTAATCCACTCCATTGTTAATACACGACGATTTGTATATTCCCAGTAAATTCTTGGGACATATATGTCTTTTATCTGACCATATAATTCATAAAAGCGTTCCGCATTTTCCCCCTCATGGATGTAATCCATCTCTTCAAAAATGCGATCGCCTAATTCATCCAGGATACCCACTAAGTCACTACGGATGCGTTTAAACTTCTTCTTCGCCCATGCTGCCAATCGTCGCAGTATATACAAGTCAATGGTAATACTTTCTCGTAAGTCGGGGCGTTGAACTTTTACCGCTACTTCCTCACCCGTACTCAATTTACCTTTATATACTTGTCCCAAAGATGCTGCAGCAATAGGTTGGGGTGATAATTCGGTATAAACTGCCGTCGGATGTTGACCCAGTTCTTCTTCAATAAATTGATAAGCAATTTCATTAGGAAAAGCTGGTAGTTGATCTTGTAACCGGGTTAACTCTTCTAAATACAGTGGGGGAACTAAATCGGGACGGGTAGATAGGGCTTGCCCGATCTTAATATATGCTGGCCCTAACTTTGTCAGCAGTCTCCGCAAATTTACGGCATGGCGGCGTTCATTTTTTACAGAGGCCCCTCGTTTCCCATCCCACCATAAACCCAATATAAAGGCCACAGTCGGAGTTAACACCTTAACTATCCGTTGTAAAACTTGTAAGGGACGACGTTGATAATGGGCTGCTATTTCTTCAGCATCATATTGCAAACCCTCTGGTTCTACGACTGTCTTTGCCAAGCGAGGATGCTTTCGCAGCGATAAACGCCCAGAAGATGTCTGTACGCCAATTTCAGGCGTTTTTTGAGGTCTATCTGCCTGGGAAGAAGGAGTATCTGTCTTCGCAATCATGAATTCACCACCACATTGGCATCAGTATGTTAAGTATTGTAACAATAGGTTGAGAGTAATGCATATACTTCTATCAAGAGGGTACAGAGAAATATATAGTCTTTTACTTTTGCTTATATCTCTAGTCTAGAAGTAAAGATTTTCCAGTTAACTTTACTTCCTAATCTCTTACCTAGGATAATTACTTACACCCAGTACTCATAATAAGAATGGATATATACAAAATATATTGAACTCAAACTAAGCTAGTTTTGATAAAGTAAAATGACCCTGTCTAATTCAATGTTAACGGTTTATGACAAGGAAACAAGGGGAAGCTTTTACAAGTACCAACTACCAACTATCAAAATTCCCCATTCCCCATTCCCCATTCCCTAGTATCTGCCATAACGGAGAATGAAACCGAATGTTGTCTGTGTTGCGAATTGAAAATTTTGCCTTAGTCGATCGCTTGGAACTTTCGTTCGGTGATGGGTTAAATGTATTCACTGGTGAAACTGGTGCTGGTAAGTCAATTATTTTAGATGCTATTGATGCGTTACTGGGCGGTAAAGTATCCAGTCGGTTGGTAAGAACCGGCAGCAACCGAGCAATTGTAGAGGCTACTCTTATTGTTAATGCGGCAGTGGCTGCTTGGTTAAGCGAACAAGAAATAGACTTGATAGATGAAAATTACGTAGTTGTTACTAGAGAAATTACCATCAACACCAGTAATATCCGCAGTCGAACCCGGTTAAATGGGGTATTAGTAAATCGGCAAATGATGGCAGAAATGCGCGAACGCTTAGTCGAAATCACCGCTCAAGGACAAACTGTACAAATAGGGGAATCAACCCAGGTAAGGGAATGGTTAGATGCTTACGGGGGTAAGCGGATTTGCCAGCAAAGGCAAGCTGTAGCAGGTGCTTTCAGCCGATATAAACAAGCATCTCAGTTATTAGAAAAACGACGCACTTCTGACAGAGAAAGGTTACAAAAACTAGATTTACTCACCTATCAAGTACAGGAATTAGGTGAGGCAAATTTAGGTGAAAGTAATGAGTTAGAGCAACTACAACAGGAACAACAACGACTGAATCATGTAGTTGAACTACAGCAAATGAGTTATAGAGTTTACCAAGCTTTATATCAGAATGATGCCGAAACTCCTACCGCTACAGATTTACTGGGTGATAGTGAAGCAGAATTAACAGATATGGTTGACTATGACAGTCAACTCCAGCCTCTATTGGATATGGTACGGGATGCTCAAGCTAGCATTGCTGAAGTTGCTAGACAGGTAAACAAGTATGGGGAAAGTTTAGAAGCAGATCCCCAACGTTTGGAGGAAGTAGAAGAAAGAATACGGCAATTAAAGCAAATTTGTCGTAAATATGGTCCTACCCTAGACGAAGCAATCGCTCACTATCAAGGTATCCAAGCAGAGCTAACTGAACTCAATGATAGCGAACAATCCATTGAAAATTTAGAAGTACAGGAGCAGGAATGTTGGCAAAAGCTCACTAAAGCCTGTCAAAAGTTAACAAAACTACGATACAGCGCAGGTAACACTCTGGAGTCGGAAATAATTGGGGAACTCAAACACCTTGCCATGGACAAAGTCCAATTCCAGGTAGAAATCACTCCTACAACCGCCACAACTGCTGGTGCAGATAAAATCACCTTCATGTTTAGCCCCAATCCTGGGGAGCCCTTACAACCCTTCTCAGCCATCGGTTCTGGGGGAGAGATGAGCCGCTTCCTATTAGCCCTCAGAGCCTGCTTCTCCCAAGCAGATGGGGTAGAAACCATGGTATTTGATGAAATTGACGTAGGCGTATCTGGGAGAGTTGCCCAAGCGATCGCAGAAAAATTATACCAACTCAGCCAAAGACACCAGGTCTTATGTGTTACTCACCAGCCCTTAGTCGCAGCTATGGCAGACCGACATTTTCAGGTATCCAAACAAGTTATCAACCAGAGAAAGGGTAAAAAAGAGAACAATGGCAAAGGAGAAGAACGTACCGTGGTGCGAGTTACCGTTTTAGATAACGTAAAAAAACGTAGGGAAGAATTAGCACAACTCGCGGGTGGTAAATCTGCACAGGATGCGATCGCTTTTGCAGATTCTCTGTTAGCCCAAGCTGCAAATTACCGCGATAAATCAAATTGAGTGGGTCAATGCATACAAAACTTTACAAAAATTATTCAACCATCTAATTTCCGTAAATTTTTCATTGGTATCTTAGATTTTTCGGCGTTGCATAAGTGCGGAATGAATTAGGGTTTGAAACCATTGATAAATCGTTTAAAATTGAGTGAAATCATCCCGCACTTACGTAACGCCTATCTTAGAAGTTCTTTTCTATGCAGCTTCATCTTAAATTGATACAAGTGATTGGATTCTGAAATATAAATGTAGTTCAGGGTGGGTATAAAGCCAACATATCAGCCATTGATAGCTTAAGTTGGCATCCACACCACAAGGGTTACCCCTACTCCCTACATTTCCCTTACCACAGGTTTACCATCCTTAACTTTGCCAATTAAGATAACATCAGCACAATTGACGAAAATGCCATTTTCTAAGACACCGGGAATGTTATTCAGGACTTTCTCTAAATTTACTGGGTCGGGGATGTCATCAAATCTCACATCTACCACTAAATTACCTTGGTCTGTTACCACCGGACCAGCTTTTTTTACACCCATACGTAGTTCTGGCTTTCCACCAAGTTCCTTAATGGCGTTCATTACTGGAGTTACAGCCATGGGTATGACTTCAACCGGAACTGCAAATACAGAGCCTAACTTCTTGACTAATTTACCTGCATCTACAACCACTACAAACTGATTGGCAAGGTAATCAACTACCTTTTCACGGGTATGTGCAGCACCACCACCCTTAATTAAATTCTTCTGTGGATCTACCTCATCTGCTCCATCAATGGCAATATCAATATGGTTAATAGCATCTAAAGTAGTCAAAGGAATACCATACTGCTTCGAGAGAACTTCCGCTTGGAAAGAAGTAGGGACACCCACAATATTCTGGACTTCTCCACATTGCAGACGTTCACCAATATACTGAATTGCATAAGCGGTAGTTGAACCCGTACCCAAACCCACAATCGAATTTGACTTTACCAGGGATGCGGCTGCTTTGCCGACTTCTTGCTTCATTAATGTTACGGGATCTGGTGCGTTCATTCCCAAAAACTCCAGAAAAACTTACTATCCTATCTTAAGTGGAAAGAGCAAAGAAGCGATCGCAATCAAAATTTAAAATAGAGTCGTCCCCAATCTCAACGCAACCATGGCTCAACTCAAAACCCCACTCACCCTGGAAGAATTTATGACTCTATTCGGAATTGAGAACACTCATGAGCTGATGGAGTCTTTAAGGTTATTTATAAGAAAGAATTTACCAATGAAAGTAAGATGTAATGTTCATGAGTAAAAAAACAGGGGCAAGTATTTTGAAGTATGCTAGACCCAGCAGAGGAACCCAAATAATTAACAAGATCACAAATAGAAGACTTGCGGTTGGCAGCATCCAAAATGAATGGAGTAGAACCTCGGGGCTTTCAAGCTCAGATGACGTTGAAATATTGCCAAGGTAGAGCAAGGTTAACACAAACAGTATTCGGTTGGGATAGAGAAAATATAGAGTTAGGGTTAGCGGAAAAAAGAACAGGGATAATCTGTGTGGCATTACAATCAGCCTTTAGCACAGCAAAGCGTTGCCAGGAGAAAGAACCTCTTCTCTTGTGGCATTATCCCTGGGACAAATTGCACAATATCATTCTCAACAAGACCCAACATTTAAAACTTCCTTAGCCTATACCCAGTTAACAGCAACATCGGCACTAGAAAAACTCAAAGAACAGGAATTTAGCCAGGAGCAATTGCCTTCCCCCAGTACAATGGCACAAGTATTGAATCGAATGGGCTATGGTCTTCGTAAAGTAGTAAAAGCTAAACCTCAAAAAAAATTGCACAAACTGATGATATCTTCAACAACATCAAAGAATTTCAGCCGCAATCAACAAACAAGCCTGAAAGTCAAACGACTAAGCATGGATTCCAAAGCTACGGTTAATATCGGGGGTTATTCTCGTGGTAGAACAACCAGAGGAGACAATCAAGCTGAGGAGCATCATATAGGATGCACAGAAAAATATACTCCCTGTGGGATTCTTGATGAAGAAGATAGTGGGCAATTATTCTATATTAAGTTTGGTAATTCTTCTTATAAAACCAGGGATTTTATTGTTGATACTCTAATTCAATAGTGGAAGACAATGACACCAGAACAAAAGCAGGATACCGAACTGATACAAATTAAAGTTGATACTGGTCCGGAAAGTAGTGGAGTAAGAACTCAATTAAAAAAAAGGATGGTTGAGTTTGTTGATCTGCTAAATATACCAATTCAATTGGTTTACTATCCTCCTTACCATAGTAAATACAATCCCATAGAGGGTTGTTGGGGTATTCTTGACCAGCATTGGAATGGGCCGGGCGAAGCTTGTTGATCTTGAAGTCATGGTTTCCTGGGCTTCGAGTATGACTAGGAAAGGCTTATATCCTATCTTGAGTTTAAGTAAAACTGTTTACCAAAAAGGGATTTCTCTAACAAAAAAAGCTATGAAAGAAGTGGAGTCTAGATTACAGCGAAATCCACTGTTGCCCAAATGGGATATCTTGATTTAACCGCTTTAGCTGGTAATTTATTTTTAAAAAATCAGCTTAAATTGAGTGCGACTCTCTTAGTAAGACGGGGAGTGCAACTTAGACAGGTATTGGAAGAGGTGGAGGGGTCGTAGAACAAGGAGCTTTGAGAACTTGCTTGAGCAAAGAAATACCACTAGAGAAAGTACAAAGCCAGGAGATTACGTTTATGTTCTTGTTGTAGATCAAACTGCCAATACTCATCCTAATCGCCACTGATGTATAAAGAACCCAGGGATAAAAAAGCCTCAGCACCCCTCATGGTCCATCCAGCGTCAATATCCTCCTGTCTTTAATTATATGGCGAGAAGCACCCTCAATCAGCCCCGTGGCGATGGGGAATCCAGCTTTTAAGTAATCGTCATATTTGAGGTATTTGGTATTGTTAAGTAAATATCTAGCACAGGTATCCACGGGTTTACGTTCTTGGGGGGTGAGTTTGGGTAAAGTCGCACTCCGGCCCATACCTGGGGCAACTGAACTTGATTTACCTTCAAGGATAAGCTGTAAACGTTTGCTCTCCCAACCTTCTGCCTGTATTTAAGTCTGAGAATAAAAGACAAATGCAGCTTTCCACAAAAACTCAATCACATGGATAATATTCCTGTCTTAGTCCATGAGAATATTGCTATGCTGGTAGATTAAACTCCCCATCCAAAGGAAATAGCCTATTTATCTTTCTTCCTCCATAACCAATTCTATTGGCGATTACTGTGCCAAATAATGTGGTCAATTTCCGCGACAATTTTTTCTTGTGTGTTCTGTTTACTGAGTCTGTGCCTGCACACCCTGCCTCTATTTCATCTTGAGTGCGTTTATCGAAATATCTTTGTTTGTAACAACCGTCTCAATAGTTCCTATCCATTCTCAAGTTACTTACTCTCTATCTGGGAGTATTCTAACCCACAAATGTTGTCTGAGTCTAAGCAACTAACTTTCTCTTCAAATAGTTCTCGTGCTTGTGACCAAAACATACCTTGATTTGATGTAGATGCTTGCATAGGGTGTGGAACTGTTCCTGTTTTTTCACTTTTTACAAGCCAATTCCATCAAGTACATTTTTGGCTGTCAAGACTACTCTGGTTCACTTGTCATTTATTATTCTGATATCATCCTCCGTACTACGAAAAGAGTCGCATCCAAATGAGTTTTGTTGATTTTTTCAACCAACTACTTGGAAGTTATCCCCAAGAAATAATCAGCGCAGGCCAAGTGGTCAAAGCAATGATTATCAATGGCTTAGGCTTTATCAGTGCACCATTATATTTATTTGAGAAGTTCTTCGAAGGGATTGCAACGGAATATTTATTGGGAAAGGGAATACAACCAGAACATTTTAACGAAGAATGCTTGGGCAGAGTCTTAGACAAACTATATGATGCAGGATTAACGGAAATTTTTATCCGAGTCGCACTATCAGCAGCAGATAGATTTGGAGTGAAAATGGACAGCTTCCACTTGGATTCAAGTTGATTTGATGTACATGGGGATTATGAGTATATCCCACTAAGATGTTTTTGTTAATGCAAATATGGATTGTTGCAAGAGACAAAAAAGTATCAAAACAAGCTGAAATTCTTTCCCATCTGACAATAAGACGATGATATTTTTTTTGAAACCATAGGAAACAACGTTCTTTTTGTCAGATGGGACGGAAATTTTAATGGGTCTGCCCTTGCTCTTCTTTGTCTTCCAAACCCGCTTGGGCCATTGCGGCCTAATACCACCACGTCTACGTAAAGCAGCACGATTATCCTTAGAATCGTACGTAGGCTTTGTCAGCAGTAAGCACTTTCACTTTCAGGGATTTACGGGGTCTACCGCGTTTGTTGGTCTTAACCTTTACACTGTCTAGAAGTGGTATCACCTGATCTGTTTCACTACCATTGGCAGGTGTGGTGCGATTGATTGGATAAAGGCATTCCTGAGCCTTCAGTAAGAGTGTGTATAAAAAAAACCTTTCCTTTCCCACCGTAAGGAACACCATCAGCACTGCCCTTTCCAGGCGGAAAAAGACCCGTCCACCGCGCCATAACTCCAGTTTCTTAACCTTTTTTCTTGTCCAATCCCCAATATTCTTGCTTGTAAAGCCTCTAAAGTCCCGTCCAACTGCCAACGTTTGAGCCATCGATGTGCAGAGCTCTTTGATGCCCATATTTCTCCTTTTGGAACGTCACACCAACGACACCCTGTTATTAATATATACAGTAAGGTCTTGAGTACATAACGAAATGAAGAATGTGGCATTCCTGGTTCGCGTTTCTCTGGCGGTTTCGGAAAAATATCCTCAAACAAAGACCACTCCAAATTACTCAGTCCTTCAAAACCTCCAGCCATCAGATGATATAACCCCTCTTATTCAACAGGCATATTATCACCTTCTGCTATTAGTGCGATAGACTCATGTTTCTCTGGTCTGATATTCCCACAGCAACTACTTTTTCTCTTTTTTGAGGAAACCCTAATTAGCGAGCGCAAAACCACCACAAGCAAAACTGTATTCTCACTGCCTTATTCTCTTCAAGTGTATCTAGGGAAATTTCTATCTAACTCCAGCTTACATATGGTAACTTTGCAGCAGTTGCTTTTACCTGTTCACTATGGGATACCAATTGACCGCAAGCATCCCAAGTGCCAGAAACAAACATATTTTTTGCTCCCTCACCCATAGAAACGGGAGCGACAAAATCACCACAACTAACTTCCATGGTTTCCAAGTTGACTGTCATACCTACTTGAGGATTAGCTGTAACAATTTCTTGTAATTGCTTGACGATACTAGGTTCTGCTGTTAAGCAAGGAATACCAATGGCGACACAGTTACCAAAAAAGATTTCGGCAAAACTTTCGCCAATTAATGCTTGAATTCCCCATTTTGCGATCGCTTGGGGTGCATGTTCCCTAGAAGAACCACAGCCAAAGTTGCGATTAACTAATAAAATATTGGCAGCTTGGTATTGGGATTGATCGAAGGTATGCTTACCTTCTAGAGCATTTCTATCATCTGCGAATGCATGTTCTCCTAAGCCATCAAAGGTGACACAGCGCAAAAAACGAGCAGGAATAATGCGATCAGTATCAATATCGTTACCGACTAAAGGGATACCACTTCCAGAAACAGTTTTAACTTCACTAACCATGGAGAATGTTGAATTTTAGATTTTGAATTGTAGTTATGAATGAAAGCCTTTGTGGGGGCGAATAGCATTCGCCCTGAATTTGGAGTTAATTAAGTTAAGTTATCAAAAACTAATTCAATAACTGACGCACATCAAAGACCTCCCCTTTGATAGCTGCAGCTGCAACCATAGCAGGACTCATAAGTAAGGTACGTCCAGAAGCAGAGCCTTGTCTACCTTTGAAGTTACGGTTGGAAGATGAAGCACTAATCTGCCTACCTTGTAACTTATCAGGATTCATTGCCAAACACATGGAACATCCCGGTTCACGCCATTCGAATCCGGCTGCTGTAAAAATTTGATCTAACCCTTCTGCTTCTGCTTGTTTTTTCACCCGTTCAGAGCCAGGAACTACAAAGGCTTTTACGCCCTCAGCTACATGCTGACCTTTTGCTACCTTTGCTGCTTCCCGTAAGTCGCTAATTCTTCCATTGGTACAGCTGCCAATAAAGCAGACATCTATTTTAGTACCTTGAATTGGCTTACCTGGAGCAATATCCATGTAACTGTAAGCTTCCTCTGCAATGAAGCGATCCTCTTCATGGAGTTCTACCGAGGTAGGTACGAACTGATCCACTCCCATTCCTTGACCGGGAGTAATACCCCAGGTAACAGTAGGGGTAATATCAGTAGCATCAAATACTACTACATCATCATATTCCGCATCAGGGTTACTACGGATAGACTTCCACCAAGCAACAGCTTTATCCCAGTCTCTTCCATTGGGAGCAAAATCTCTATTTTGCAGGTATTCATAAGTAATGTGATCGGGATTGATATAACCGCTACGGGCTCCACCTTCGATCGCCATGTTACAGACAGTCATCCTTTCTTCCATACTCATTTGCTCAAAGGTCGTACCTGCGTATTCATAGGCATAACCAACACCACCTTTAACACCAAGAGTACGGATAATATGGAGAACTACATCTTTGGCGTAGACCCCCGGTTGTAGAGTGCCATTCACTTCAATTTTGCGAACCTTTAACTTAGATAGAGCCAGGGTTTGGGAAGCAAGAACATCCCTAACTTGACTCGTCCCAATACCAAAAGCGATCGCGCCAAATGCACCATGGGTAGAGGAATGACTATCGCCACAAGCAATAGTCATTCCTGGTTGGGTAAGTCCCTGTTCTGGAGCGATAACATGGACAATACCTTGGTTTCCAGAACCAATATTATGGAAAGTTATACCGTTTTCTTGGCAGTTTGTTTCAAGGGCTTGCATCATTTCTTCTGCAAGGGTATCTGCAAAGGGACGGGCTTGATTGGTGGTAGGGACAATATGGTCTACCGTTGCGATCGTACGTTCTGGAAGTAAAACCTTTAACCCCCTCTCCCGTAACATTGCAAAAGCCTGGGGACTAGTGACTTCGTGAATTAAATGTAGTCCGATGAATAGTTGCGTTTGTCCTGAAGGAAGTGTACCAACGGTATGCAAATCCCAAACCTTATCAAACAGGGTTCCCTTGCTCATACTTGAATTTATATTTCAGCGATCCGGTCTTTAGATATTACCAAAAGAGTCGCACCCTTTTAGATTTTAGATTTTAGATTTTAGATTTTAGATTTTAGATTTTAGATTTTAGATTTTTTTGAACAGTTTGTGGCGATGATTTCCATCCACAAAAGTTTTCAAGACGAATTTTAGATTGAATGGACAATGTTCCTATTTCCGGTGTTACTGAATCAGGGGATGATTTCACTAAATTTTCAACGATTTCTCAATGGTTTCAAACGCTAATTGATCCCGCAATTATGCAACGCCCTATTTCCTAGTTCACAGTAGACAGTCAAAATTTTATTCCCTTGTGTGCCCTGCTTAATCTCTCAACTTACAACTTTAATCCCGCTAATCCTAAGTAACGAATTCCATTGGGTGACACATCAAAGCGGCAGGGTAATACCTCTAAACCAAGAGCGAACGCTTCCCTTAACAGTTTGCCATACAAAGGATCGGTCGTATCTCCAGGAGCAAATTCAGTACAATCACCACGATTAATAAAGTAAAACATGACTGCCCTACTTTTTGGTAATAATGCCATTAATTCCCGTAAATGCTTTTGTCCTCTAGTTGTTTCTGTATCTGGAAATAATGCTAATTTTCCATCGCACCAGGTTGTATTTTTAACTTCCAGATATATATCCCTATTTTCTAGAGTAGAGTTATTAGTCTGCTTATGAGGTGGATACAAGTAAAAATCAACTCGACTCTTTCTATCTTTTCCATAAACCACCTCTCCCTTTATTTGGCTATAATTTCCCAGCTCTGGAAACAAATTGTTTTCCAGGGCTGACTTCACCACCTTATTTGGTAAAGCAGTATTAACTCCCACCCAAGTAGGTTCATCATTATCATCAACCTGAATTAGCTCTAAAGTGTAGGGTAATTTGCGTTTGGGATTATTACTCAAAGAAAGTTGTACCTGAGAACCAGGGGTAGAAACTCCTGTCATTGGTCCTGTATTAGGACAATGGGCTGTAACTATTTCCCCAGAAGTTAACTCCACATCAGCGAGAAAACGCTTGTAGCGTTTTAGCAACATTCCAGGATAGAGGGTAGGGTAAGGATAAAGCCAATCAATCATTTTTGGATGCTTCTCAAGCGAAGTTGAGGTATGGATTTTGGATTTTAGATCACTTTGGATAATAATAATTGCTGGGTGTCCATTACCTCATGACTTCAATTTAGAATTGCATTGGCTGAAACCCTAAAAATAATAGATATCCCAGGTATATAAAAAAGGTTCTGGATAATACATAAGAAGTTTATACCAAATGTCTTGTGTATTTCTCCTTTTTACTTTTAACCCACATTCCGCAGGTGCGATCGCAAAATGTTGTATTTTTGAAATATGAGTTTTTCAGAATCACAAATCAAAGTACAAGAGATCGTTCACTTAGGCATAGTGGCAGGAATTATTGATGAGATAAGTTTGGTTGAACAAATCAACCAACTGCTTGGAACTCATCCCCAAGAAATAATCAGCTCCTACTTTACGTTGGGTGTTTCAGTGTTTCATGTCAATTCATTTATTAACGATCGCTTGTTTGAAACAGATTTTCAAGCTCAGTGAGGAGCGGTGCTGGATTCTACAGTTTTTTGGTGCTCCGTGTCGTAAATATTATCTTTTTTGCTAACTAACCTGCGGAATGTGGGTTTAACATTTACACTTTTACCCTCATAAAACCATGCCATCCACCAACAAACTAACAAAATGGCTAACTATAGCTTTAGCATTTCCCCTCATAATTCTTAATGGTTGGGTATTACTTCAAGTAATAGATTACTTTCAGCCCTTATTGAGTATCGTTGTAGCAGCAATTCTTCTTTCTTTTGTCTTAGATTATCCCATTCAAATTTTTCAAAAGCAGGGAGTAAACCGTTACTTTGCGATCGCAGGAGTTTTCTTGTTAACGGTTATTCTAGTTGTGGGATTAACCTTAACTCTAGTTCCCCTGATTTTAGAACAGATTGATGAACTTGCCCGCATTCTCCCGGCTTGGATTGATTCTGGTACACAACAACTAAAAGCATTACAAAATTGGGCAACTAACCAACCCCTTCCAACAAATTTAAGTAATTTACCTGGTCAAATTTTAGATAAATTGTCAAATCAATTACAAAATTTTACGGGTACAATTGTCAGTTTTGCGGTGGATACTATTGGTACATTTGTCAATGTTCTGCTGACAACTGTGTTAACCATATATATGCTGTTAAATGGAAAAAGTTTATGGGATGGTTTATTTCAGTGGTTGCCACCGCATCTGAGTCTTAGAGTTAGACAATCATTACGAGAGGATTTCCATAACTATTTTATTGGGCAAGCAACAGTCGGTGCAGTTTTATCAGTTGTTTTGATATTAATTTTTCTCACATTGCAAGTACCCCTAGCCCTACTTTTCGGTTTAGCTATCGGTTTTTGTGCTTTATTCCCATTTGGGACTGGTATTGGTATTACCATTGTCAGTTTATTAATTGGCTTAAAAAATTTTTGGTTGGGAGTAGAGGTATTAACCGTATCCGTAGCTATAGATCAAGTCAATGCCAATTTTGTTGCTCCACGTTTACTAGGTAGTTTAACGGGCTTAAATCCTGTATGGGTAGTTATTTCATTATTAATAGGGATTAAATTAGGTGGTGTATTGGGCTTGTTATTAGCCATACCTGTAGCTAGTTTTATTAAAGATATAGCAGAGAGTTGGCGCAAGGGTGAGTTAAGCGAAGAATTTTTATTTACAGTAAATAAGTAATATGGCTCACTAGATTACTCGGAATTACCACGCCACCCAGAGGTTTAGTTGTCATGCCAAACCCGATACGGCGATGAAATATGACCATAATCCCTCTAAGTTGCAAAAAAAAGCAGATGACCGAGATATTGTTATGTCATACAATTAGTATACTTATCGCAGCTATGAAAAATAGCGTTCGCTATGGCAACTAGGCTAATTTTTGCCCGGTTTTCTCTTCCCAAAGCAAGAGTTTCAAGTGTTGTTTAAAATAAACTGTCCCAATAGGCACGGTTAATTCATTCAACTCCTGATATCCACTTATACAAAGCTTTGTGTTTAGAATCGATATCTTCCACAGAAGTATAATAGCTTTCCCAACCAACTTTCGGTAGTCCAACAAAGAACATAAGATTCAGTGGATAATGTTCACTGTCTGTAGATTTACGAAAGTCATCTCGAAATAGATAAACTGCTTTATTGAGTGCTATTGCAATACCTAATTCCACCATTATACCTTCATCAGGAGGTGTACCATTGACAATAGCAAATATCCCATCACAATTTTTGACATCACTTAAATCTGCTTGAGCAACTTTGTAAGCCCAGCCAAACTTTGAGAAATCCAGTTAATTATTCCGTTCAAAGGGTTCCCAAACTTTCGCTCCCAAATATTTCAGCTTAGAAATAATGTGAGGAAGCACTAGCTCTTTCTGTTGAGCTGAAAATCCATAAAAGTTCGCTAGATAAATCTTTTTACTCATTGTTCTCTCTATGATGCACTGCTTTTTTCAGATACTCCCTAACGAACAAGATGGATTGACGTTAATCCCCTATTTATGCTCAAGGTGGTATGCCATTAGAATGGTTTCGAGTCAGGTAGGAAAGATGGAAAGGTAATCCTAAAAAACCCATGATAAAGCTTAAAGCAGGGAAAGCAATCGCTCATGGGTTTTTTTCACCCGCATAATCGTCTAGGTTGGGAAAAGTCTTAACAGTAGTACACGTGGATTATTTGTATTTGCGAGCGCTCATGGGAACACCTAAGTATATTAATCATGTTAATTAATAGAATAAAGGCAATAAGAACTAAGTACTTTTTCAGCTAGGCTTGAGACCAAAGTCTTCTGTTACGAAACCAACTTTAAATGAAAATAATCTTTACTATTACTATCAGTGGTCTTGCTGTCACCGTAGTCAGCGTTTTGATATCTTGTGGAAATCGTTCCCTAATAAAAATCTGCAAATTTATTGAAATAGTAGATGCAGAAATATAAGTTGATTGCGTTGCATAAGTGCGGGATGAATTAGCGTTTTAAACCATTGATAAATCGTTGAAAATTTAGTTAAATCATCCCCTGATTCAGCAACGCCCAGTTCCATACCCGATGGAAGGAGCTACGTCAAATCAAGGTATGTTTTGGTCACAAGCACGAGAACTATTTAAACAGATAGTTCGTTGGTTAGACTCAGACAGCATTTGTGGGTTAGAACATTCCCTGATAGAGAGTAAGTAACTTGAGAATGGATACGAACTATTGAAAAGGTTGTTACAAACAAAGATATTTTGATAAACGCAGTCAAGATTAAATAGAGTGAGAGTGTGCAGGCACAGACTCAGTAAACAGAACACAGAAGAAAAAATTGTCGCGGAAATGGACCACATTATTTGGTACAGTAATCGCCAATAGAATCGGTTATGTAGGAAGAAAGATAAATACGCTATCTCCTTTGGATGGGGAGTTTAATCTACCAGCACAGCAATATTCTCATGGACTAAGACAGCGATGTTATCCATGTGATTGAGTATTTGTGGAAAGCTGCATTTATCTTTTCTTCTCAGACTTCAACACAGGCAGAAGGTTGGGTGAGCAAACGTTTACAGCTTATCCTTGAAGGTAAATAAAGTTCAGTTGACGCAGGTATGCGCCGGAGTGGGACTTTACCCAAACTCACCCCCCAAGAACGTAAACCCGTGGATACCTGTGCTAGATATTTACTTAACAATGCCAAATACCTCAAATATGACGGATTACTTAAAAGCTGGATTCCCCATCGCCACGGGGGAGATTGGGTGTGCTTGTGGCGACCTGATTAAACAGAGGATGGATATCACTGGGGCTAGATGGACCATGAGGGGTGCTGAGGCTCTTTTGCCCTTGGGTTCTTTATACATCAGTGGCCATTGGGATGAGTATTGGCAGTTTCATCTACAACAAGAACATAAACGCAATCACCTGGCTTTGTACTCTAGTGGTATTCCTTTGCTCAAGGAAGTTCTCAAAGCTCGTTGTTCTACTACCCCTCCACCTCTTCCAATAACTGTCTAAGTTCCACTCCCCGTCTTACTAAAAGAGTCGCACCCAAAGTCTTTATAAGGTTAAGGTGATTTTTGAAAAATAAATTACCAGCTAAAGCGGTTGAATCAAGATATCCCATTTGGGCAACAGTGGATTTCGCTGTAATCTAGACTCGACTTGTTTCATAGCTTTCTTTGTTAGAGAAATCCCTTTTTGGTAAACAGTTTTACTTAAACTCAAGATAGGATATAAGCCTTTCCAAGTCATACTCGAAGCCCAGGAAACCATGACTTCAAGATCAACAAGCTTCGCCCCCCCCCCCAATTCCAATGCTGGTAAAGAATAGCCCAACAAACCTCTATGGGATTGTATTTACTATGGTAAGGAGGATAGTAAAGCAATTGAATTGGTATATTTGGGAGATCAACAAACTCAACCATCCTTTTTAAAAATTGAGTTCTTACTCCACTACTTTCCGGACCATCATCAACTTTAATTTGTATCAGTTCGGTATCCTGCTTTTGTTCTGGTGTCATTGTCTTCCACTATTGAATAAGAGTATCAACAATAAAATCTCTGGTTTTATAAGAACTGAACTACCAAAGTTAATATGGAATTGCCCACTATCTTCTTCATCAAGAATCCCACAGGGAATATATTTTTCTGTGGGATTCTTGATGCTCCTCAGCTTGATTGTCTCCTCTGGTTTTTCCACCAAGAGAATAACCCCCGATATTAACCGTAGCTTTGCGATCCATCCTTAGTCCTTTGACTTTGAGGCTTGTTTGTTGATTGCGGCTGAAATTCTTTGATGTTGTTGAAGATATCATCCGTTTGTGCAATTTTTTTTGAGGTTTGGCTTTTAGTACTTTACGAAGACCATAGCCGATTCGATTCAATACTTGTGCCATTGTAATGGCGCAAGGCAATTGCTCCTGGCTAAATCCCTGTTCTTTGAGTTTTTCTAGTGCGGATGTTGCTGTTAACCCGATATAGGCTAAGGAAGTTTAAAATGTTGGGTCTTGTTGAGAATCAGATTCTGCAATTTGTCCCAGGGATAATGCCACAAGAGAAGAGGTTGTTTCTCCTGGCAACGCTTTGCTGTGCTAAAGGCTGATTGTAATCTCACACAGATTATCCCTGTTCTTTTTTCCCCTAACCCTAACTCTATATTTTCTCTACCCCAACCGAATACTGTTTGTGCTAACTTTGCTCTACCTTGGCAATATTTCAACGTCATGTGAGCTTGAAAGCCCCGACGTTCTACTCCATTCATTTTGGATGCTGCCAACCGCAAGTCTTCTATTTGTGATCTTGTTAATGATTTGGGTTACTCTGGTGGGTCTAGCATACTCCAAAAGACTTGCCCCTGTTTTTTTACTCATGAACATTACATCTTACTTTTATTGGTAAATTCTTTCTTACAAATAAACTTAAAAATTAATCTGATACTGAATACAATACTCATGGGGGAAATTCCGACACAATGAAAATTGAGTATGGGAGAACAGTCAATGTATACGTAACTCCCTAGTTCTAAAACTTAAGCTTTGTTGAGCTTGGCGTAACTAAAGGTAAGATTGAATTGCTCACACCAAATTGCTACGGATTGATAATTATTCAGGTTGATATTGCCAGGCATTCCATAGCGTTAAGCACCATTGAAGCTTTTAAAAGCAGACAAGGTAATGTAATCTCTAGCTCCTAGGTTCACGAGTACAGTACCTCTACGATGAAGAACAACCTTAACCTTGGGACCACTAGCTGTAGTGAAAGCTTTGTCGAACTCCAGATAGCGTTTACCATTGAAGTTAACAATCTTAGCTATACCTTTGGTGGGGTGGTCTTGTTCTGTTGTCACAAAGCTACGGGATGCTAGTAGTGAAGTGGGTTTGGCTGCAACTGTGGTAGTTTGTGTTGCTTTAAGTACTTGGGCTGGTTATGCATTAATTGCTAATTGTCCAACACCACCGAATAATACAACAGATGCGATCGCGGAAGCTGCTAATTTATTAAGTCTCATTTTTTTGTTACCTCAGTTGGTTTGTCTCTCCTTGCTTGATTACTAATATCGAACACAACTCTGATGGACTAGTGATTGGTATATTTTTAACGGTTAAAAAGTTGACTTTTTAAAATATGTGAAAATTGAGAGTCAATAACCTGTTTAACTTCTTCTGCTTATCAGTATTAGCCGTAGCAATGCAGTTACAGATTGCTGCCTTAAAATCTGTAAAATTAGCATAGTACTTAGAAGATGTTTTAAAAGGTGGGAGGTATCGTAAAAAAGTTCACAAGGCATATGCTCAGAATTATAGAAAACAGCACCCCGTGAGCAAATGACTAAGAATTATCCTAGCAATTTAACGTGGGAACAGTGGGAGTTAATCCCAGAGCTGTTTCCAAAGGCAAAACCAGCTGGTCGTCCACGTACAACAATATATATATACGCAGTAGTAAACGCGATTTTATACCTACTGTGTCAAGGATCTACATGGCGGGCATTACCAGGAGATTTACCACCTTAGTCTACAGTCTATGGCTATTTCAGAAGATGGCGCAAAGACCGTACTTGGCTTTAGCTTCATGACAAACTATATCAATGGGTTTGGGTAGCAGCCAGTCGAGAACCAAGTCTATCGGAAGCAGCCTTTGATAGCCAATCAGTTGAAACCGCAACCATGATTTGTATGGATCTTGGTTTCGACCCAGGAAAACAAATACATGGACGTAAGCGATTTATTACGGTTGACTTGTTAGGGGTAGTTTTGCGAGTATTGGTTACTTCTGCAACTGTGCCAGAACGTCGAGGGGCTAAACTTGCACGTTCTGGCAGGTTTATCAGATGAAAGATAAAGTTAAAAGACTGCACACTATCTGGATGGATGGAGGATATCGGGGGGG
>CBZS010000842.1 GCA_000613065.1 Richelia intracellularis
TTGCCCCTGGTTGCTACTATCCATGCAACTGAGTGGGGCCGTAATAATGGTATTCATAGCCCCACCCAAAATTATGTCAATGGTAAAGAAGAACTTCTAGCCTACAATGCATGGCGAATTATCGTTTGTACCTACTATATGCAGAAGGAAGTAAAATCTGTATTATATACTCCTTGGGACAAAATAGATGTGATTTACAACGGTATTCGCCCAGAAAAAAAACAACAAGACCGGAGTTTTAACGCCCAAGAATTTCGTTGTCAATTTGCCACAGATGAAGAAAAAATTGTTTACTATGTAGGTCGAATGACCTACGAAAAGGGAGTATCAGTTTTATTAAATGCGACTCCCCAAGTATTAGAAGCCATGGGAGATAATGTCAAATTTGTGATTATTGGTGGAGGTAATGCAGATCACCTCAAACAGCAGGCGAAAAACTTAGGAATTTGGCACAAGTGTTATTTTACTGGTTTTATGTCTGACGAAGATTTAGATAAATTTCAAACCATTGCTGATTGTGCCGTATTTCCCAGCCTGTATGAACCCTTTGGTATTGTGGCCTTAGAAAGTTTTGCTGCTCGCGTTCCTGTAGTAGTTTCTGATACGGGGGGATTGCCAGAAGTTGTACAACATACAAAAACGGGGATTGTTACCCAGACAAATAATCCTGATTCTCTAGCTTGGGGAATTTTAGAAGTATTGAAAAATCCTGGTTATCGAGAATGGTTAGTTGATAATGCCTATGGGCAACTAGAGCAAAGGTTTGATTGGTACAAATTAGCCCAAAAAACAGATACGATTTATCAAAGGATATTAAAAGAGCGCTCGCAAGTAGTGTGGTAAGTTTTGAAGAGCAAATTCGCGGTAATAGAATTACCGAAATCCTGTTAATGCTTTATCCAGTATAAGGGGACCTCGAAAAATTGAGCAAGTAGCTCGCGAGATGAGAGTATAAGGAGAGCAGAAGCCGGGGTAGAATCGCCATGGAATAAAAAAAGTCGGGGAACTTGAACAGCGATAGCAGAAGTTAGAAAGCAAGAACACCCTGTTGATGAAGTTAGACGAGACGGTGGCGTGATCATAATTTCGTCCGATTTTAGAACAAGTCCATGACAAGCCCAGAAAAAATAATGCTGGGCGAAAGCCCATAGATGCAATAGTGATGTTCAAAATGCTTGTGCTGCAACAACTGTACAACATCAGTGATGAAGAATTGGAGTAACAGGTCAATGACCGATTATCGTTCATGAAATTTTTCGGCTTGGGGCTAGCAGAACCAGTACCAGATGCAACTACAGTTTGGTTATTTCGGCAGCAGTTGAAGCAGCAGGGTCTTATTGAAGAACTGTTTGAGCTATTAATTTGATAGCCACCTGAGAGACTAAGGCTACCAAGCTAAGGGGGGTCAAATAGTAGATGCCACAATGATTCCAGTTCCCAAGGAGCATAATACTAAGGAAGAGAAGCAAAAACTTGCCCAAGGAGAAATTCTCGAAAGTTGGCAGCAAAAGCCTCATAGCTTGTCCCAGAAGGATACCGATGTTCCCTGGACAAAAAATAATGGTCAGAGTTCCTTTGGTTATAAAAACCACATGAGTATCGATGTGGAGTACAGTTTTATTCGTCGCTATCAAGTCACGGATGCCTCAGTGCATGATTCCCAAGTGTTAGGGGCACTGTTGGATGAGCAAAACCAGGGGCAAGAGGTTTGGGCAGATAGTGCCGAACGTAGTGAATCTATTGAATGGATTCTACAGATACAATTCCTCAGTCACATTCATGAACGAGCCTACGGCAATCATCCATTGACTGCAAAACACAAAGAAGAGAATCGAGAGCGTTTTCAAGTCAGAGCGAAGGTCGAACATGTTTTTGGTCAATGGGTTAATGAAATGGGAGGCAAGTTAATGGGTTCCATTGGTAAGCAGTCAGTCAAGGCGACTATTGGAGTGAAGAATTTAGTCTACAACTTCAAACGTTATGCATTTTGGGAGGGCA
>CBZS010000843.1 GCA_000613065.1 Richelia intracellularis
AAGACTTTAATCTATATTGCAATGATACGTATCATGGTCAGGCGACTTGCATGATTTGTAACTTACTTCGACTTTTAAAACATCCTCTGAGGCTGTTTTACGCCTGTGTTATTTATACATCAGTGGCTATTGGGATGAGTATTGGCAGTTTTATCTACAACAAGAACATAAACGCAATCACCTGGCTTTGTACTGTAGTGGTATTCGTTTGATGAACCAAGTTCTCAATGCTCGTTCTTTTACTACCGCTCCACCTCTTCTAATACCTGTCTAAATTTACCTGATATTTTGACTTCTAAATTAATTGATTGAGCATTAAATAAAATTACTGCTTATAATCAATCCCAGTTAATTTATTGCAATTAGTCAACCAACAATATTTACTGCCATTACGTAGACTTTTTTATCAAGAGTTTTTTTATTGTATGCAGTTCGTTAGTGCTATTACGTAAAAAAAATAATCCAAGGATTTGAGAGTGGGATAGCTCAACATGATTTAGTCAGTTGAGATAGTTATTGCTTTCCATTAACTTCTCTTGCTGCCCATTTACTTAAGTAGGGCTTCCTGAAAAAGTTCAGTGGGGAGGGATGGACAATTTAGTCAAAAATGAAAGATAATCTTTTATTAAGTATCATTTATTTAGGCATAAGTTTGAATAATCACACTTGCATAAAAAAGGCGTACTTGACATGCATTGACATAAAAAATCCAAAAAAAGCCGCCATAACCAAGTAGAAAGATTCATTTCTAAAAAAGTAATAGCAATTGCAGTTTCAG
>CBZS010000844.1 GCA_000613065.1 Richelia intracellularis
TCCTTTTTTTTTATTGAGTTCTTACTCCACTACTTTCCGGACCATTATCAACTTTAATTTGTATCAGTTCGTTATCCTGCTTTTGTTCTGGTGTCATTGTC
>CBZS010000845.1 GCA_000613065.1 Richelia intracellularis
CCACACATTTGTAAAAGGGCGAGATTTAATTTTTTTTTGGCGTTGTTTCGCAAAAATTGGGTTAATGAAAATCCACGTAAAAATCAACATCATCATTGCTCTACAACTTAAAATTTATATTGCTAAATAGTGTATAAAATTGCAATTATATTTTCCAGCATAGCCGACGGGTTACACTAAATATACATGCTGTTATATACAACCCATAAACCATGCAAAATGCAATCGCTTACTCTATTAATAATTGGTTATCAGAAAACCCAGGGGCTTTTCGTATCTTAAACTTATTAGATAGGTCGATCCATCACCCAATTATCAGTTTAATTTTACTTGTGTTTGCGTTCGCTATTTTTGTTACTTTTATTAAAGTAATTATTCGCATAATTGAAACTGCTAGTTTATCAATTATGCAAATACCCTTTAAGCTGTTTTTAGGCATTCTACAATTGAGCTGGATTTCAATAAATAAAGCTATTAATCTGGCATTTCAGAATATAAACCAGCCAGAAATACAACATAATCTCACCTCATCAAAACCGAGTAATGCAATCACAGAGACTGCAAAACAAGGAAGAATCAAGGAAATTTATCAGCGATTAGCAGAACTAAATAAAGAACAAGAAAAACTATTACAAGAAGTTTATAGTCTTTTAGAAAAATAAAGGTAATAAATTAACTATTGCAAAGATTATTAATGATTTCTGGGTAAATTCAGGGGTGCAAGTCAATGTTTTGAAGATCGCTGACAGAATAATAAGGAATCAATGCAGTTCTTTATACACACACAACCAGAGAGGTGATTTCCATAATAAAAATATGGTAAGCATTAACTGACTATATCGAGATTATATAAATAAAGATGAATATCCAAATACTATTATTCATTTTCATAGCAATTGTTGTAGGGATGTTGTGCGGTGGTTTTATTGTGCTATTGATTGTAGTTTAACGTCCTCGGCAACGGGTAGATAGTATGATTTCTGCCCGTGATGCGATTGGTCTTTTTGCTAGGGTAGAACTACCCTTTGATTTTAATAGTAAAGGTAAGGTCAGAGTCAAAATACAAGGCTCTACCGTAGATTTTTTCGCCAAAACAGATAATGTTGAGGGGTTCCAACCTGGAAATAGAGTATTTATCGTAGATGCTAGAAAAAACCAATTGTGGGTTGTGAGTGAAAATTCTTTGAAGGAAGGTGAGAAAGACTAAAGAAGGAATATTAACTTAACATCCAAAAATCCAAAATCTAAGATTGAGTGGTCGCAAATTTAAATCCCAATCAGTTATAAATAAAACAAATAATGCAGTATAAATACATATGCATTAAATTTTAGTTAAACATAATTATACAACCATAAAATTAGCTCGAGTGCAGGCTAATACTATATCTGTACCCACACAAAAGCAACAACTAGGGGGAGTAATCGGTGTAGGTATTCCCATTGCCTTGGGGATATTTGGAGCTATTGTTTTGGTATGGTTTATCAAATCCTGTTTGTGCATGTGTAAGCCCAATGAAGTGCTAGTGATATCAGGACGAAAGTGGAAGACAAAGGATGGACAAGAAATCGGATATGGGGTATTGGCTGGTGGAAGAGCAATTCGCATCCCGATTATAGAAACGATTAAGCGCGTAGATATTACAATTATGCCTGTACTAGTGGAGGTACGTAACGCTTATTCTAAAGGGGGAACTCCATTAAACATTCAAGCGCTCGCAAATGTAAAAGTTTCTAGTAATTCTCATATTATCGGTAATGCTATTGAACGCTTTTTAGATAGCGCTCGCAAGGAGATTTGCCGTGTAGCGAGGGAAACATTGGAAGTAAATTTACGGGGCGTGGTACCAACTTTAACGCCAGAACAAGTAAACGAGGATCCTCTCCAATTTGCTGAACGTATTACCTAAGATGTCAGTAGGGATTTAGTGAAATTAGGTTTACAGCTTGATACCCTGAAAATTCAAAGCGTTGCTGATGACCTTCAGTATCTTAGTTCCATTGGGCGTAAGCGCATAGCCATGATTGTCAGAGATGAGGAAATAGCAGAGTCTGATGCATTGGGGGAAGCGCAAAAAATAGAAGCAGAATGCGAACAGCAAGCAGAGGTTGCACAAACCCAGAATAAAATTTCCATATTAGAAAAAGAAAATGAACTGCGGGAAGTTAAAGCGAAATTAGAACAACAAGCTCGTTCGGAAGAATAAATTAGGGCGTTGCTGAATCAGGGGATGAATTAGCGTTTGAAACCATTGAAAAATCGTTGAAAATTTAGTGAAATCATCCCCTGATTCAGTAACGCCGATTTTCAGTAAGTCTTGATCAATATATAGCGATCGCGCGAGCATCAAAATAGTTAGGAATTGATTGCAAACTATCTTGATTCCACACATAATCTTTCATGTCTTCAGGCCAGGATACTTCTGCCGGGGTGAAAACTCTCAAAGCATTTTGATGTAACAGGGAATATAAACCGACAAAATCACCGATTTATAAGCCATTCTTTTGAAAAGTACGCCGTAACAACTCGGTAGTAAACATCATGTTATGAGCTTCAAAACTACCTTCAGGAAACATGCGGGGAAAAATTAAAAATTTGATGTCATCTTTACCTTTTTTGGCTGCCTCTTCCGGTGTAATACCAAAGCTGTATAGAAAGGGATCCCCTTTCATGGCAAGTATAATATATTTTGGACCCTTTACCCATTTTTGATAACCATTACCAAAATTTAAAACTTTAATTAGTTGATTACTATATTTTTGCCATTTTCATTTTCCCCTACGTCCCCCCTTACAATCCCAAATCGCTGCTCGGCGAACAATAAATTTTCTTTTGGCACGATTGATAGCACGAGGCAGTAGAATAGTGCCATGGCTATCACCTGATAAGTTCATACCAATTTAATATGAAGCTGCCTAGAGAAGAGCTTCTAAAATAAAGTTGTAAGAGGAAATAGATATTAGCTGCTCAAATGTAAGTTGCTCGAACAATTGTTGTATGGGCTCACGTAAATCTTGCAAAGAAGAGAAAAGTTCGTTTTTGAGAGGTTTTTTGAGAAAGTGCCAAAGCCTTTCGATTGGATTAACCTGAGGGAAATGAGGTGGTTGAAGCAGGCTAATAATATTTTCTGGCCAATTAATCCCAGAACTTGTATGAGCAGGAGCTTGGTCAATTTGTAAAATTGCATAATCTTCACCTAACTGCTGAGATAGCCAATCTAAAAACGGTTGAAAACAGTCACCGTTGAGTTTGGGGTACTCCTGTTGGAAATGTTTTCGGCGTTGCTGAATCAGGTGATGATTTCACTAAATTTTCAACTATTTATCAATGGTTTCAAACGCTAATTCATCCCGCGCTTATGCAACGCCATCTTTTCCTGTTAAT
>CBZS010000846.1 GCA_000613065.1 Richelia intracellularis
CTACCCATAGGATCAGCAACTACACACTTCACCGCGGAATTTTTTCCCTTGAGAAACAAAGATACTCCCGCATAGGTTCCTCCCGTACCAGTAGCTGCTACCCAACCATCTACGGTACCATCAGTTTGTGCCCAAATTTCCGGTCCAGTAGTTTTGTAATGTGCTTGGCGATTAGCAAGATTATCAAATTGGTTTGCCCAAATAGCATTGTCCATTTCTTGGGCAACTCTGCCAGACAATTTGACGTAATTATTAGGATCCCTGTAAGGGACTGCTGGAACTGGACGTACTTCTGCCCCTAAAGCCCTCAAAGCATCCATTTTTTCTTGAGATTGGGTATCAGGAATGATAATCAGACATTTATAACCTTTGGCGTTACAAATATGTGCCAACCCAATTCCCGTGTTTCCGGCTGTCCCCTCCACCACAGTTCCACCAGGCTTGAGTAAGCCTTTTGCTTCCGCATCCTCAATAATATAAAGAGCCGCTCGGTCTTTGACAGAACCACCGGGATTGAGAAATTCCGCCTTAACCAGAATTTCACAGCCAGTTTCTTTACTTAGGCTGTTGAGTCGAATTAGTGGAGTATTACCCACCGTACCGACAAAACCATTTTTTATATCCATATCTAATTGACCTGGGTTCCCTTGCCAATAAAATTTTGTCCTATAGTGGGGCGAGATGTTTAGTTAACAGTTTTCAAGTTGATATTCGCTATATTATTCCGGAATCTCATGCCTGATGATTGTTACTAATTTTGGCTCCAAGCCCACCACCAAAGAAATATTACCGTACAAAGGGAGGAAGAAAATCTAGAGGATTAATTATTGGAAGGGTGCAAAAGTCATGAAGTACTAACTTATATATTCACCACACCCTAAATTGATAAACGAGTCGGAAATCCGAAATTGTGCAGTTACCACAGACGAATCAATAACGGATATATTGTATTAGTTTAAGATTTTGTTGTATTTACTACAGAGAGATTTGCGTGAAAGATAACCTTTCTTTAATTGCCGCCGCCGCAGGTGGATTTATGCTTTCAGTTACTTTGGCTAGTATGTTACATGGCGCACCTTTACCATCTTGGCAAGGAAAAAACCATAGTTATGCTTCTCAGGTTAATTATGCTAGCTCCACAGCAGCTAATTCCAAGGAACTAGGCTCGGGAGAGAAATAATTTTGGTCATTGGCATTGATTTGGGGGGAACTGCGATAAAGTTGGGATGTTTTACAGTTGATGGTACTTGTATCAAATGCTTAACTGTACCCACACCCCAACCAGCCACACCAAAGGCTGTTTTAGGAGTTATGCTAGATGCGAACAATAAATTAGATCCAGATAATCAAGCCATAGCGATTGGTGTGGGTACTCCTGGTCCTGCGGATGCGGCTGGACGTATTGCCAGAATTGCTATTAATCTCCCCCAATGGCATGATGTTCCCCTAGCAGACTGGTTAGAAAGTGCCACGGGTAAGCCTACCGTCGTTGCCAATGATGCCAATTGCGCGGGGTTAGGGGAGGCTTGGTTAGGTGCTGGTAAACATTGGCAACATTTCATACTCCTGACCCTAGGAACTGGGGTCGGTGGGGCAATTATTATAGATGGCAAGTTATTTGTAGGAGTTCAAGGGACTGCGGGAGAATTAGGACTAATTAATCTTTACCCAGAAGGACCAAAGTGTAAGAGCGGAAACCAGGGTTCTTTAGAACAATATGTGTCGGTAACAGCCATTCGTCGCCGTACAGGGAAAGAACCTTCTGAATTAGGGACTTTGGCACAACAGGGAGATGCTGAAGCCTTAGCTTTTTGGCAAGAATACGGGCATGATTTGGGTATTGGTTTAACCAGTTTGATTTACGTACTTGCACCCCAGGGAATTGTAATTGGTGGTGGTGTTAGTGCTAGTGCGGAGTTCTTTTTACCTACCGCATGGACAGAAATTGAGCAGCGAGTCATGCCCACATCTCGTATAGATTTGCAAATCGTACCTGCAAAGTTAGGTAATTATGCGGGAATGGTAGGTGCGGCAAAATTGGCTTTTCAACTCCCTCAACCTTCCCAAAGTAGGGGAAATATATCCATTAATTAGTAG
>CBZS010000847.1 GCA_000613065.1 Richelia intracellularis
TAAGTCATAAGCAAGCGCAGCAAATACAGAATGCTATTCGATGGTTATGGACTAATTTTGATGCTGTTCCGTCAATTATTACAGCACTTTTGAGGTAAAAAAAGACGTAGGTAGAGATGTTTACTCAAATGTTTCTACGTCCGTTAAAACTATATCAAACATCTAACCCAAGATGCTGTGAAAGAAATCTAATGTATCTTTCAATGCTTTAATAAATACATCTATTTCCTCACGGGTATTGTAAAAAGATAAACTCACCCGTGCAGTGCCAGGAATATCTAAATAACGGTGTAAAGGTTGGGTACAATGGTGTCCAGAACGAATCGCAACCCCTTCTTGATCTAATAATGGTGCTAAATCGTTAGCATGAACCTCCCCTGCAGTAAATGCTGCCAAGGCTGCTCTCCCTTCTCCCTTAGAATTAGGATAAGGACCATAAATTTTAATTTGGGGAATTTTATCTAATTGTTGAAATAAATAAGCAGTTAATTCAGCCTCATAGGCATGAATTTTATCCATACCAATACTATTAAGATAATCTACCGCTGCACCCAATGCGATCGCTTCCCCAATGGCTGGGGTTCCGGCTTCAAATTTATGGGGTAATTCCCCGTAGGTGAAATAGTCTAAAAATACCTCCGCAATCATTTCTCCACCACCAAGGAAGGGAGGCATGGATTCGAGGATTTCTTGTTTCCCGTACAGGAAGCCAATGCCTGTAGTGGCACACATTTTATGCCCAGAAGCCACCAACCAATCACAGCCAATTTCCTGCACGTCGATAGGCATATGGGGTGTACTCTGGCAAGCATCAATTAATACTTTAGCTCCATTTTTATGGGCGAGTTTACTAATTTCCGCTACTGGGTTAATGCAACCCAAGGTATTGGAAACGTGAACTACGCAGACTAGTTTTGTTTTCTCTGAAAGTAAGGTTTTAAAATGTTCAAAATCAAAGGTTTGCTCTGGTGTTAATTCTACAAATTTGAGGACTGCACCAGTTTTTTGGGCGACAAATTGCCAAGGAACTATATTACTGTGGTGTTCCATCACCACAGTAATAATTTCGTCTCCTGGTTGCAAGTTATTCATTCCCCAACTGTAGGCTACCAAGTTAATGGCTTCGGTGGCGTTACGGGTGAAGACGATTTCTTGGCGAGATGCAGCGTTAACAAATTTAGCTACCTTATCCCGTGCTGCTTCATAAGCGTCGGTAGCTTTATTACTCAGGGTATGTGCGCCGCGATGGACGTTGGAATTATACTGCTGGTAATAATCCCGTAGAGTATTAAGGACAAATTGGGGTTTTTGGGAAGTAGCAGCGTTATCTAAGTAAACTAGGGCTTTGCCGTTGACTTCTTGATCTAATAATGGGAAGTCATGACGGACTTGATCGGCAATGGTTCTTTCTTGGGTAAAGGTCATTTCAGTTGTCAGTTGTCAGTTGTCAGTTGTCAGTTTTCCAATCGAATTTAAAACTGGTTAACTGTTTGGATGAGTCTTTCTCTGAGGGAGGGGACGGGGATGTGCTTGATAATTTCTGCTGCAAAGGCGTGAATTAGAAGGTTACGTGCGCTATCTTCATCAATACCGCGACTTTGTAGATAGAAGATTTCGTCGTCTTCTAGTTGACTTATGGTAGCACCGTGGGCGCATTTCACGTTATCGGCGGTAATTTCTAGTTGGGGTTTGGTATCTACCCGAGCTTGGGGAGATAGTAGT
>CBZS010000848.1 GCA_000613065.1 Richelia intracellularis
GCTATTAGTGGGATAGATTCACTGTTCTGTCGCAAAAAGTTTGAAAAGATAGAATAACCCCGGGACTATCTAATTTTTAGCGTTGCTGAATCACAATATGAATTATGCGATTACTATGTCCTCGTGGACCCTACGCGCCTGCATTGGAATATGACGATGTTTAACCCTCTTTTATCACTTTTATAGGATAATAATAATAATTAGGTATGTACTCTCAAACGTATATCAGGAAAGTAGTTGAGAGTCGCAAGCCCAAATCTACAGTAGGTTTCATAGACGAATATTGCCAGTACTATAGAAATCAGTTTTCAGATGTTAGAAGTTTTGAAGACTTTAAATATCTGCACATGGGATCTATTTCTGATATAAAACGTAAAATCCTACCAGAGATAGCAAAAGTTGTAGGACTAGACAACCATCAAATTTTGCATCATTTATTAACACATTCTCCGTGGAATTCACAAAATTTAAGAAAGCAGAGATTAGATTTGATATTAAAAGTTCTGGCGTTGCATAAGTTCGGGATGAATTAGCGTTTGAAACCATTGATAAATCGTTGAAAATTTAGTGAAATCATCCCCTGATTCAGCAACGCCCAATTTTGAACTGGATTAATCGATATTTCTCTGGTACACCAGTTGAAGATTATTTGTAACTCTTGTGGTTAATCTCTTTCCAATCAAAAATCTACAATTGTTTGACCCCATATCCCATAAAATAATTAATACAATCATATTATAAAATCTGTAACAAGTATTTATGCCTCCCCGTTGGCCTCGCAAACCCGATCGCAACGATCCAGACTACCGAAAATTAGATGATCGCATGAACTTTGCCGTTCATGTGGCAATTTTTGCCGCAACTAATTCCGGGCTATGGTTCTTTCATCTTTTTATCAGAACTAACTGGCAATGGCTACCTTGGTTCACTGCTAGCTGGCTTGGTTTACTCTTAAGCCATTTGCTTTATATTAGTGCGATCGCTAACTACACAGAAGCTAGCAGTCAAGATTAACTATTCAACTGTATTCAAGGGGTGAGAGTACTCAACTTAAAATCCCCCACACCTACTACTATTAATTGAGCGATAATATGAAAATAGACCACACATACCGCATTATTTAAATAGGGTTATTCTGATGGCATCAATTAACACCAATGAACTTATAGAAGCCCTAGCATCGGAAATCGGTGACAATCTATATATAGATATCACTAAATGGCACCTTTACCTATCTAACGCCAAACTACATACGTTAGTTGCGGAAAAAGTTTATCCTTTACTCGTAGATAACACAATTAGCGAAGATAGGGTTATTGAAGTACTAAGTTCAATTCCTGTGAAAATCGGTGGAGGAAGAAAAGAACTACCTCTGATTGATTTGCTGCCTTTGCAATCCCAAATTCACCTAGTTGATATTATGGAAAAATTTCAGAGGGAAATGTAATTTTTATTCCCAATGCATCCTAAATCTAATCCTCTGAAGTATTTTGAGGATGACAGACCAATTCATTGAGTTAGTTCGCTAGATTTTTTATGGTATGATGGGCGGATAGCATCATGTAAAAACGGGATGTGGCGCAGCTTGGTAGCGCACTTCGTTCGGGACGAAGGGGCCGCAGGTTCGAATCCTGTCATCCCGATTAAAATTTTTGTACATTAACTAGGGCACCTCGATTAATCAAGTCTTAGGTAATCCGAGAGGGTTCGAAGAACTACAAGAAAGTGAAGTTGGGCAAAAAATAGCTCAACCGGAACGATTTATATTTGAAATCTGGCTCAAGAGAGCCAATTTAGACGCAATTATCCCACAGCTTTAGGATTTTTATCTCCCAAAATCCATAACGTTTGAAGTTGTAGACTAAATTCTTCACTCCAATAGTCGCCTTGACTGACTGCTTACCAATGGAACCCATTAACTTGCCTCCCATTTCATTAACCCAGTGACCAAAAACGTGTTCGACCTT
>CBZS010000849.1 GCA_000613065.1 Richelia intracellularis
TGTTTCTAGCATAATGGGCAGCAACTCTGGTATAACTTAAAATAAGTTAACATAATTATTATAATGCCCTCTCTGATCAGAGAAACTGCGGGAACTAAGAAAAAAATATAGGAGGACTAACCTCGGTGAATAATAAACGATGGAGAAATACAGGGCTATATGCGCTGCTTTTTATAGTTTTGATAGCTTTGGGAACTGCATTCTTAGATAAACAGCCGGAAGCTAGAAAGACATGGCGATATAGTCAATTTATTCAAGCAGTTGAAAATGGTAGGGTAGACAAAGTAAGTATCAGTCCTGATCGCAAACAGGCATTAGTTACACCCAAAGATGAAACCAGTAAGAGATTGGTCACTTTGGTTAATGATCCAGATTTAATTACTACCTTAAGTGCTCAGGGTGTAGGTATTGATGTATTGCCTCAGAGCGATGATGGATTCTGGTTCAAAGCTTTAAGCAGCCTATTCTTCCCCATACTTCTGCTAGTAGGTTTGTTCTTTCTACTACGCCGTGCCCAAAGTGGTCCTGGTAGTCAAGCAATGAACTTTGGTAAGTCCAAAGCTAGGGTACAAATGGAACCCCAAACCCAGGTTACCTTCGGTGATGTGGCTGGTATTGAGCAAGCAAAACTAGAATTAAATGAAGTTGTAGACTTCTTGAAAAACGCCGATCGCTTCACTGCTGTGGGAGCAAAAATCCCCAAAGGTGTGTTGTTAGTTGGTCCTCCTGGAACAGGTAAAACCCTACTCGCTCGTGCTGTAGCTGGGGAAGCTGGTGTTCCTTTCTTCTCCATCTCTGGTTCTGAGTTTGTAGAAATGTTTGTGGGTGTCGGTGCATCCCGTGTCCGCGACTTATTCGAGCAAGCTAAATCCAATGCTCCTTGTATCGTATTTATCGATGAAATTGACGCAGTTGGTCGTCAACGGGGTGCAGGTTTAGGTGGTGGTAACGACGAGCGGGAACAAACCCTCAACCAGTTACTCACGGAAATGGATGGTTTTGAAGGTAATACAGGTATCATCATTATCGCCGCTACCAACCGCCCTGATGTACTAGATGCAGCACTGTTACGTCCCGGACGTTTTGACCGTCAGGTAGTTGTAGATCGTCCCGATTACGCTGGACGTGGGGAAATTCTCAACGTTCATGCTCGTGGTAAGACCTTAGCTAAGGACGTAGATTTAGATCGGATTGCTCGCCGGACTCCTGGATTTACTGGCGCAGATTTATCCAACCTGTTGAATGAAGCCGCGATTTTAGCAGCACGGCGGAATTTAACTGAAATTTCTATGGATGAAATTAATGATGCGATTGATCGCGTTTTAGCTGGTCCTGAGAAGAAAGACCGGGTAATGAGCGAAAGACGCAAGTCACTGGTAGCTTACCACGAAGCTGGTCATGCTTTAGTTGGTGCTTTAATGCCCGATTATGACCCTGTACAGAAGATTAGCATTATTCCCCGTGGTCGTGCTGGCGGTTTGACTTGGTTTACCCCCAGTGAAGATAGGATGGACTCTGGTTTGTACAGCCGCTCCTACCTAGAAAACCAAATGGCTGTGGCATTAGGTGGTCGTTTGGCAGAAGAAATCATCTTTGGTGATGAGGAAGTAACCACCGGTGCTTCCAACGACTTACAACAGGTGGCTCGCGTAGCCAGACAGATGGTAACTCGCTTTGGTATGAGCGATCGCTTGGGACCTGTGGCTTTGGGTCGTCAGCAAGGTAATATGTTCTTAGGTAGAGACATCATGTCTGAGCGTGACTTCTCAGAAGAAACTGCTGCTGCCATTGATGAAGAAGTACGTCAGTTAGTTGATCTAGCTTATGCAAGAGCCAAGCAAGTATTAGAAGAGAACCGCCACATCCTTGACCAATTAGCAGATATGTTGATTGACAAAGAAACCGTAGATGCGGAAGAGTTGCAAGATATTTTGGCAAGGAATGATGTGAAAACCGCAGCCTTTGCTTAAGTTGATTTACTATTAATCTTTCATAAAGATTACAAATAAGGTGGGCAATGCCCGCCTTATTTTTTACCATTTTTGACTGATTACTGTTCCCTGTTTCTTGTTCTGTGTTCTGATGAGATATAAGGGAAGCAAGATGCTCCCACTATTCAGAACATTGTCTGTCGATCGCTTGTCATTTCCTCTAACCCACATTTCGCACTTCAATTTGAAGTACAAAGAAATTACAAGCAAAATAAAAACACAAGAATCAGAATGATTAATAAATAGAGTACAGAACGAATATATTTAAAAAATCGGCGTTGCATAAGTGCGGGATGAATTAGCGTTTGAAACCATTGATAAATCGTTGAAAATTTAGTGAAATCATCTCCTGATTCAGCAACGCCTTATATTTTGCCACCGATGCACAGGGCTAAAACATCGTACTTCCTAGCAGCTTCTCTGTGCAATACCCCTCATTGGAGGCTGCGATGAATCTTCTTCCTCCATAAATCTTTGTAACGTAGATATAATAGGCATTTCCAGACCATATTGCCGGTCTTTACACATATCTTGGCTCAATACCATAAACCTCCTTAACCCAAACTGACGTAGGGATAAACTTTTTATCACCCTACTCCATCAGCTTCCTTACTTTCCCCTGTCTGTCTTATAAGATAAACTTTTTTTGAAAATTAAAAAAAATAATATTGAAGATGACACAGCCAAAAAGAAATCTTACCCATCTTAAAAAATATCTCAAAAGTTGTTCTCAAGAGGAATTAATTGCAGATATTGCTGAACTATTTTAAATAATTCCAGCAGTGAAATATTACGATCAAATCAAGCTTAACCCACAAGAAGATAAAGAAATTGCTGCCAAATACAAAAAGATTATTGAGCATTAATTTTCCCTAATCGCGGGTTTGGTAAAGCTAAACTGTCTGTAGCCAAAAAACCTATCTCTGCCTACATAAAAATCTATAAAACAAATGCAGGTTTAATTTATGTTATGGTTTTCTATGTAGAGCAAGGTGTCAAATTTACCGATGCCTATGGAGATATTAATGAATGTTTTTATCTGAGTATGGAAGGGTTATATGAACAAGCAATAGGAATTATTCTCACATCCCATTTACAAGATACTTTTCAAAAAGGCTGTCAAAAAATTGTGTCAGATACATCAGGAATGGGATCGGGATTCCATGACACTTTAACCGAAATATATGAAGAGGCTTTTTAGTAATTTATCAACAGAATCTGTAAATAAAATTAATCAAATTTCATCTCCATATGTTGACAAATAGCTACAGCTAAATTTTCTAAAAATTAACTAATTTAAGCCCACTAAATATTAGGATTGTAACCCAATTTGATAGAAAAGAGTTAAAGTTATCAGCCCTGTTTTATCGGGTGATAACGTTTATCATCCGATAAAACTGCCAATCAATTCCTCTGGGGTCACGATTGCGAGTCCAACTGATAAAATCAGCAGTTGCTAGTTCTTAAGTCTGGGTTAGAAGCATCGTGATTTTTTTACCCACATTCCGTAGGCTAGTCAGCAAAGAAGATAATATTTACGACAGAGAGGACGAAAAAACTGTAGAATTCAGCACCGCTGTTGACTGAGGTTAGAAATCTGTTTGAAAGAAGGGAAGGTTAATAAATCAATTGACATGAAACATTGAAACGCCCAACGTAAAGTAGGAGTGGCAGTTGGTTTACCTAACTGATTTTGAATTGTTTGGGAGCCTCGTTTTAGAGATTGGCGTAATGCCCTCTGACCTAAGCTGTAAACTACCAAACACAAACCCATTACCATTGCCAAAGCCGCCACTGTTTTCCTTGAATTTAGAAACACAGTGGAAGTAAAAAACAATGGGTCTTTGAGAAACCGAAAACCACCTTCTGTAGATTGTTGTGCCTTATATTCAAGTAAAACATCTTCGTTCCTAAGTTTGTTGGCATCAAGAACATTGGTGGAAAGAATCAACCTGCCAGCCTGTTCTGTGGCAATGGTAATTGCAGTTTCTTTGGGTAAAATTTCGGCTTGAATATGGGAAATTAGGGTAGGTTGAGAATCCTTGCCAGGTCTACCATGTCCCCGGTGTTGGCCATATTCAATAACTTCAATATTTGCATGCAAGTTGATGAAATGGCAACTGACTCTCAAGTAATTTGGCTGGGTTGAATGGATCTTCGGCACATGCAAATTCCTGTTGACACAATTTTCGTAGTTGGGATTGTGGCTGGGTATATTTTTTGTTCAGACGTTTGTTTTTCCAGTTGTTTTAAGTCAGATTCTTTACGGGGTTCACTTTCTATCACTAGCCACCCTTGTCGCACACCACCATAATCATTACAACAGGGGGCAATACGATATCCTGAGATTTTACTTGGTACAAATGCATCAATGCTGTTCTTTTCTAATAGTTATTTTGCGGCAGTTAGGGTTCCAGGAACTCGAGATACCCATGTGAATGAGACTATCATCTGCAAATTGTCTTCAGTGTAAAGGGCTGCATCCGCAACAAATAAAGCATGAATTTGCCATTGTTTGTGGAAATCTGCCATAAGTTTTCCAAACATGGCAGAATCGACTTCATTCCCATGTGCAACTCTTAAATATAAAGGAATATGTCCATCACCACTCCACATCAAGTCAAGGATAAATTGTTTCAAATCTGGTCGGTGATCTCTAGAATAACCATATGTAATTGTAATTAATCCTGATTGTGCTGATGCTTCATCATCAGTACCAGTTCCATAATCCCCATGTACATGAAATGAACTTGAATCCCAGTGGAAGCTGTCCATTTTCACTCCAAATCTATGTGCTGCTGATAGTAGGACTCGGATAAAAATTTCCGTTAATCCTGCATCATATAGTTTGTCTAAGACTCTGCCCAAGAGTTCATCATTCAAATGTTCTGGTTGTATTCCCTCTGCCAATAAATGTTCCGTTGCAATCCCTTAAAAGAACTTCTCAAGTAAATATAGTGGTGCACTGATAAAGCCTAAGCCATTGAGAATTATTGCTTTGACCACTTGGCCTGGGCTGATTATTTATTGGGGATGACTTCCAAGCAGTTGGTTGAACAAATCAACCAAGATAAATAGGGTGCGACTCTTTTAATAAGACCGGGAGTGGAACTTAGACAGGTATTGGAAGAGGTGGAGGGGTAGTAGAACAAAGAGGTTTGCTTTGAGAACTTGCTTGCTCAAAGCAATACCACTAGAGTACAAAGCCAGGTGATTGGGTTTATGTTCTTGTTGTAGATGAAACTGCCAATACTCATCCCAATCGCCAGTTATGTATAAAGAACCCAGGGGTAAAACAGCCTCAGCACCCCTCATGGTCCATCTAGCCCCAGTGATATCCATCCTGTCTTTTATCAGGTGGCGACAAGCACCCTCAATCACCCCACTGGCGATGGGTAAGCTTTTAAGTAATCGTCATATTTCAGGTATTTGGCATTGTTTAGGTAATTTTTGAAAAAAAAATTACCAGCTAAAGCGGTTGAATCAAGATATCCCATTTGGGCAACAGTGGATTTCGCTGTAATCTAGACTCCACTTGTTTCATAGCTTTCTTTGTTAGAGAAATCACTTTTTGGTAAACAGTTTTACTTAAACTCAAGATAGGATATAAGCTTTTCCAAGTCATACTCGAAGCCCAGGAAACCATGACTTCAACATCAAGAAGCTTCGTCCCCCCCCATTGCAATGCTGCTCAAGAATACCCCAACAACCCTCTATGGGATTGTATTTACTATGGTAAGGAGCATAGTAAAGCAATTGAATTGGTATATTTAGCAGATCAACAAACTCAACCATCTTTTTTTTTAATTGAGTTCTTACTCCACTACTTTCCGGACCATT
>CBZS010000850.1 GCA_000613065.1 Richelia intracellularis
AGCTGCGGGTAAAAATCCCCATGTCGCAACCCAAATTAGTTTCTCTGACGAATATATTTTTTGCTCTTTATCGTTTCGTAACGCAATAATTAATAAAACAATTATGACTATAGTATATAAGCCATAAAACAATAACTGCGATAAATTTGTGATGTTATTTAAATTTAAAATATTTTGTAACGTGCTATTATCAATATCTTGATGTAAAAGGTTAACTGATGTTATCAGTTCTTTTAACCCCCAGGATGCTGATAATCTCGGGAGAATACTAATAATTTTACCAATATCAGGTTTAGGATAAGTACTAGAACCTCCATTCATAAATTTGGAAAAGACACCACCAAATGTCAATATTAATACTGGTATGATTGAAACACAACCGAATAAAATCAATCCTTTTCCAAGAGTGAGTAACCAACGACGTTCCTTCCTAAACCTCCAAATAAATATAATAATGTCAGGTATTATCATTAAAATATTCAGAGGAGTTGTTAAGGTTGCTAAACAGCGTAAACCAACCCACCACTCCATTAATATTATACTTGGATATTCCAATATATGGCTTAATATTAGGGTACCAGCAAGACAAAGAAAAGTACTAAGAGTATAAAATCTTATTTCTTGGGAATGATTGATGAATAGTGGAGAAAGAGTCATGAACAAAGCAGCCAGCAAACCGACTGGCTTGTTCGCTAAGCGATTACCTAATCGGTATATTAGGAATACGCTACCTGTGCCAAATAAAACAGCAATTCCTCGTAACCAGGCATCACTTGTGCCCAATAGCATCCAAACGCGTAGAAGTAAAAAATAGAGTGGTCGTACACTTTGATTAAGCTTTTCTGCACCACGGATACTGAACATCTCATCAACCCATAGGCTTTCCAAACCTAGTTGATAAAGTCGTAATCCAGTCGCAAATATTAAGATTAAACTTATATAAAGCCATTGGCTTAATTGTTTCTTCCTAATATTTATTTTTGGTAGTTTTAATAATGTTAAGTTGGTTAAGCTCATAATTCATTATTGAATTTTTCTATTTCAATTAATATTTTGGCGTTGCTAAATTAGGGGATGATTTAACTCAATTCTCAACGATTTCTCAATGGTTTCAAACCCTAATTCATCCCGCACTTATGCGATGCCAATATTTTTTATATTATGGGCTGTAATAATTCCAAGTCATTTTACTTCGACGATAGTGAGATTGAGACCATAGCCTTGGGTGATCGCTACTCTTATTTGGTTTTGGGTTACTATAAATACGTAGTTGATTGCCACTGAGGACTATCAACTCTTCACGCCAATCCCCAGATATATCAGCTACATACAGTCTATCCGCTTTCTCTTGAAATCGGTAGAGAAATTGACCGTTAATCGGGTTAAAAATTCCAACGTCTCCAGACTTATGACGCTCTTTAGCTGCAGCTAATTGTTGATTTCCTCCTGTCCAATCAATGGTAAATATGACCTCAACACCTCTGTTTGTCCAACCTTGTGGGGCAACATGATCCATTTCGTAATTAGCGATTAATTTGCCCTGAGCATCGAAGACAAAAGGTTTTTGATGGTTTTGATAACGGCTGCGATTCCATATTTCCAAACCTGGACGGTTGGGATAAAAATCACCGACGGCTGCATTTTGGGGTTCTTGATTTTTATAATTAGTAGTCCATATTAGGCGATCGCTATTGTAAAGAAAGACTCTATTAGCTCCTTCTTCTAAAACTATAACCTCTAACCCTGGAATATCTGGACGCACATCAGCCACAAATAGAGAATCAATGTGACCTTTTAAAGGAATTTTGATTAAAACTTTTCCATTGGGTGCAATTACTGTTCCTCCCAAAACTTCATCTTTGCCATCTCCATTCAGATCAGCTACTCTTGCCCCATTATGGGCATTGGCAAGAAAATCATCTCGCGTCCACAATGGTTGGGGATTTTTGAACTTAAGTAAGTCGTTTATTGCATAAGCCGCTAAATATCGACCTACACGATAACCTTTAACATTAGTTGTTTGCAGTAATAAATCCTGATCGCCTTTTCCTCGGAAATTTGCAACAACTAAGTGTTCCCAACGTTCAGTCCCTGATGGAGAATCAAGTGTAATGCTTTTTTTTATATTTCCATTTTTACCTTGAACTATCTGAAGGGTTTTGTCTTTAGTGAGGAATAAAACTTCGGTTTGTTTGTCTCCATCTACATCAGCGGCTTGCACTCCTGCTGCGTGCCATCCTGGTAGTCCGTTTTTCTCTGATTTTCCAATCACTTGGATCTCAATTTGCTTAACCCAAAGCTTTTTACCAGAATGATTATAAACTGCTATATGACCGGGCTTGGTGATTATAAAATCTTTCTGGCCATCATCATCTACATCTGCCGTAATTAATCCACCTACTTTATTATCTTTTGTAGGTAAATCTAATTCAATAATCTGAGGCTTAATTTGGGAATAAGTTTGAGGTCTAGTTTGGGAATAGGCTAAACTTAGTTCTTTTTGGCTACATCCATTACTGATAAGCATCAGTAAAAATAGCAATGGATAAAATCTAAATTTTACAAATATTGATTTAATTAAGTAAGTATTCATATTATTATATTTATTATCTTAATATCTTAATAGCTATATAATTAAGCGACAGAATACTATCATAATATCTATATTACGTTATTCTCTTTTTTATTTCTTATCTTCATACT
The DNA here is from genome assembly GCA_000613065.1 of Richelia intracellularis. GTDB lineage: Bacteria > Cyanobacteriota > Cyanobacteriia > Cyanobacteriales > Nostocaceae > Richelia > Richelia intracellularis_B. Next base: position 2,704 of record CBZS010000850.1, read on the forward strand.
TAAGAAATTGATTAGGGCTTAATAAAAATACAAGTGCTACTAGACTTGCACCCATTATTACTATTGTTAGAGCATAGTTTAAACCATATAAGAAGAGAGATGGTACAGCAGAAATAACTAGGCTAAATATGGCAACTATGCACAGGTGCGAAGCGACTTTATAACCCATATAAATCATTAAAAATAAACCAGATAATGCTAGTATAAACTCACTGATTAAAGTAGCTAAAGCTGCACCTATAGATTGTACATAGGGTATCAATATAGCATTAGCAATAATATTAATTGTTACAGTAAATAACAATAGTTTTGGTAAATACTTTTCTCTGTTAGTCGTTTGGAGAAAAGTTTCTACCAAAGTACCAAACATTTTTATTCCTAGACTAGGAATTAGAATAGCAAGAGATGCAATAGCAGGATAAAATTTATCTCCATATATCATATTAATAATTATAGATTGGCAAAATCCAGCGGCAACAATTGTCGGCAAGACTATAAATAGTAAAAGCCGAGTTGATTTATAAATTTCTTCTGGAATCAGTTCTGGAGTTTTAGCAAAACATTTAGTAAATCTTGTAAAAACTACATAAAAAATTACACGGGGCAAAGCAGAAAATATTTCTATAGTTCTGTAACTAACACTGTAAAACCCTGTTTGTTCTGGAGTTGCCATTCCCTTAAGCATTACTAGATCTATCTGGTAATATAAAATCCACAGCACTCCGGATATGGCAAATGGATAAGCCATCTTAATTGATTCCCATAAATTGCTAAAATTAATCGGAGAATAGATGGGTATTTTTCGGCTTAGGTAATAAGTTAGTGCCAGGACATCAAGGGTGCGAACCAAGACAAGGGTTGCTACCACCCAGACTAAGTTTTCAGACCAAAATAAAACTCCTCCTGCTAGGAAAACGACTAAAGACCTTTCTATAGCTACAGCAATACTCTCACTACGGAAATCTCCCAAACCCCGCAATACTGACCGCAAAGTCTGTTTCGCACTGCGACATATCTCGGCAAATAGAGCTAAGTAACAGACAATTAGAGCAGGCCCCTCCAAACCAAGTAACTTTGCAATGGGCAGTAGGAACAACAGAATAGGTAAAGAATTTAATAGTTCTAGTAATAACAGTCTAATAGTCGATTTGGGTGCTTCTATCGGATTGGCAGCT
>CBZS010000851.1 GCA_000613065.1 Richelia intracellularis
AACTTGCTTGATCAAAGGAATACCACTAGAGTACAAAGCCAGGTGATTGGGTTTATGTTCTTGTTGTAGATGAAACTGCCAATACTCATCCCAATCGCCACTGATGTATAAAGAACCCAGGGGTAAAACAGCCTCACCACCCCTCATGGTCCATCTAGCCCCAGTCATATCCATCCTGTCTTTAATTAGGTGGCGACAAGCACCCTCAATCACCCCCGTGGCCATGGGGAATCCAGCTTTTAAGTAATCGTCATATTTGAGGTATTTGGCATTGTTAAGTAAATATCTACTAGCACAGGTATCCACGGGTTTACGTTCTTGAGGGGTGAGTTTGGGTCAAGTCGCACTCCGGCGCATACCTGGGGCAACTGAACTTGATTTACCTTCAAGGATAAGCTGTAAACCTTTGCTCTCCCTAGCTTCTGCCTGAGTTGAAGTCTGAGAATAAAAGACAAATGCAGCTTTCCACAAATACTCAATCACATGGATAATATCCCTGTCTTAGTCCATGAGAGAGAATATTGCTGTGCTGGTAGATTAAACTCCCCATCCAAAGGAAATAGGGTATTTATCTTTCTTCCTCCATAACCGATTCTATTGGCGATTACTGTGCCAAATAATGTGGTCAATTTCCGCGACAATTTTTTCTTGTGTGTTCTGTTTAGTGAGTCTGTGGCTGCACACTCTCCCTCTATTTCATCTTGAGTGCGTTTATCAAAATATCTTTGTTTGTAACAACCGTCTCAATAGTTCGTATCCATTCTCAAGTAACTTACTCTCTATCTGGGAGTGTTCTAACCCACAAATGGTGTCTGAGTCTAACCAACTAACTATCTGTTCAAATAGTTCTCGTGCTTGTGACCAAAACATACCTTGATTTGATGTAGATCCTTGCATAGGGTGTGGAACTGTTCCTGTTTTTTCACTTTTTACAAGCCAATTCCATCAAGTACATTTTTGGCTGTCAATACTACTGTGGTTGACTTGTGATTTATTATTCTTATATCATACTCCGTACTACCAAAAGAGTCGCACCCTAATCATTTTTGATTGAAAGATTTTGGAAATTTATTAGAAATGAATGTTTATACTCTAAGTACTATCCTAATTTTGCAGATTTTAAGGCATCAATCTCTAACTGCATTGCTACCGCTAATACTGATAAGCAGAAGAAGTTAAACAGCTTATTGACTCTCGAGTTTAAGATATTTAAAAAAGTCCAATTTTTAGCCGTTTCAGCTGTAACCTTACTGAGTAATCCAATCATTGCTCGTATATAGATAAAAAATTATAGACAGATCAAGTTATCAGCATTCCCACAAATACTATGAACACAGAGTTAAGAGAGAAATATCTATGGCGTTGCATAAGTGCGGGATGAATTAGCGTTTGAAACCATTGATAAATCGTTGAAAATTTAGTGAAATCATCAGCTGATTCAGCAACGCCGCAAGAAAAATGAGCTAACCACAAAATTTTAACCCATGTGAGTCAAGCCATAAGGAGATGGGAAGCAAATAGCAACGAAAGACCCTTTAGTCCCTTTTGATATTCCCTCAAAAAAATTTTTCTAGACTGATATGTTTTCTACTGATATGGGTAAGTTATGTCTAGAACTACATAACAAACCTATTTCAAGGAAAACACTTATGAAATCCGAATTAAAAGCAAAGTTCTTAAACCACTTACTCAAGAAAAAGAAAGAAGACGAAGGTTTTACCCTAATTGAATTGTTAGTTGTAATTATTATTATCGGTATTCTTTCTGCTATTGCTCTACCTTCATTCTTGAACCAAGCAGCTAAAGCTAAACAATCTGAAGCTAAAACCTACGTAAGTTCCGTAAACAGAGCGCAGCAGTCCTATCGAATAGAAAATGCATCCTTTGCTGCTGACATTTATTCTCTACAAATTGGTATTCCTACTGACTCTAAACATTATTTGTATACTATCTCATCACCTGCAAATAGTGTTAGTACCAGTATTGTAGCAACACCTAAAGATACCGCTGCTCTCAAAGGGTTTTCTGGTGGTGTTGTAATCTTAACTACTGGACAAACTGAAGCGATTTCTTGTCAAACAGAAAATGTACAGGGTCAAACTGCTGTTGTTGAACCTGACTTAAACGTTAACCCTGATACAACCAGCTGTGGTGAAAACATGGAAAAGATGACCTAAAAGCATAATTATTTATTGTTGAAAGAGCTAGATATATTATTGTTATCTGGTGTTTTCAAGTTCTGTAGGAATCAACAATAGTTGATTCCTACATTTTCTTTTATGGCGTTGCTGAATCAGCTGATGATTTCACTAAATTTTCAACGATTTATCAATGGTTTCAAACGCTTATTCATCCCGCACTTATGCAACTGCTCTTTTATCACTAAGAATAGTAGTTTGGAAGCTTTGGGTTTGAATCGCAAACATCTAGGCTTAGAGACTAGTGGAGTAGTAAAATACGCCTTAACCTTTTCCCAAGCTCAGTTAGGTATGTTATTCTCACGGCAAACCCTTATCTTTTTTTATCAGGAATTTTATCAAATTAAAAAACAACATTGCTAATAATGACCACACAATTAGATAATGCATTTTCTTCCAACCAATTATTATTAAGTGTTTCGGAATACGAAAAAAAGATTGAACAAAATCCTGCAGAAGTTTCTCATTATTGGTATTTAGGTTTGTCTTTATTGCTAGAGGGTAGAGAAGAAGAAGCACAGATGACTTGGATGACTCCATTTTTTGAGTTTAGAGAAAAAGAATCAGAGAGATTGCTACAACAATTAACTAATATATTATTTGATGTTGCTCAACAGCAGGAATTGAATGATAATCATAAACTAGCTTGGGTAATTCGTCAGCATATCCAAGAATTTATACCTAATGAGATTAATAATATTCTCAAAATTATTGAGCTGGATCTAGGTTTAGGAATCCAGGATATAGAAACAAATGTTGATCCATTAATTGCATTGATATCTGAATCAACAGAAACCCTTAATTTTGATGAAAATTTACTGGTTTTAGTAATTGAGAAAATAGTTAATATTGATCCAGTCATTCCTCCTCCATCTGTAGATAAATTAGTTGAAGCATTTATTCCTAATTTATCAACCTCTCCAACTATTATTCAATTACTGGCAGGAAAGTCTGAAGCCTATTATCGTGCTTCTCATTATCATATTGCCATTTTTTTTGCAAAATTTGCCCTTCGATTAGAACCGGATAATTTAGATTGTATTAGAAAAATCATTCCTCCTCTTCAAAGATTAGGACTAAATTATATTAAACAATCTATTGATTGGACAACAAAATATTTATCCATTACTCAAGACTCGGTCGATCAAATTATTGGTACTCACTATTTACTAGAAGCATTTTTAACTTATTGTGAAAATTGGAATAAGTCAGTTGAAGCTTACCAAAGTTATAAAGTACATTTGTCTAACCTTGTAACGAGTAAATCAGAAAGCGAAAGTTTAGTTCAAGTATTACCCACCGGATCTTATCTGCTATATATGGAAGATAATCCCAGTGAGAATAGATTAATTCGTAATGGATTAGCTGCTTTATGTCAAAAAATGATCAGTAAGAGTTTTCCTAAAAATATAGAAACTTATCAAAAACGTTTTAATTCACCTCGTCTTTCTTTAAGCGAGTGTCCTTTAAGAATTGGTTATTTATCAGAATGCTTTCGTACTCATTCAGTTGGTTTCCTCGCTTGGTGGTTGTTGAAGTATCATAATCGTCAAGAATTTGATATTTATCTATATTCCATCAAAGAAAATATTTACGATCCCCAACAACAAGCCTATAAACAAGAATTTGGCAATAGATTCCATCAAGAATGTCTATCTATGGTGGAAATGGCAGATAAAATAAATCAAGATAAGATAGATGTTTTAGTTGATTTAGATAGCTTAACTTCCTATGGTTGTTGTGCAATTTTAGCTCTAAAACCTGCACCAATTCAAGTAAGCTGGTTGGGCTATGATGCCACTGGATTTCCTACAGTAGATTACTTTATTGCTGATAATTATGTATTACCTGAATCAGCACAAGATTACTATACAGAGAAGATTTGGCGACTGCCACAAAATTATATTGGCATTGATGGTTTTACTGTGGGAGTAGCAACTTTGACCAAGGAATCTTTAGATATTCGTGAAGATGGGGTGATTTATTATAGTGGTCAAACTGGATTAAAGCGTAATCCCCATAATATCCGCTTACAACTGCAAATTATCAAGCAAGTTCCTAATAGCTATTTTCTCCTTAAAAGCTATCGAACTAATTATCAAGATTTAAAAGATTTTATTGCTCCCCTAGCAGAAGCAGAGGGAGTTGATTTAGAACGGTTAAGGTTCTTGCCCTCTGCACCCACAGATGCAGAACATCGTGCTAATTTGGCTATTGCTGATGTTGTTTTAGATACCTATCCATATAACGGTGCTACAACAACATTAGAAACCCTGTGGATGGGTATACCTTTAGTTACAAGGGTGGGAGAGCAATTCGCAGCTCGTAACAGCTACACCATGATGAAGAATGTGGGTTTGAAAGAAGGAATTGCTTGGACAGATGAGGAATATGTAGACTGGGGTGTGCGCTTGGGTAAAGACGAAGATTTACGCAAGGATATTCACTGGAGATTATTAAAGTCTCGTCAAACTTCACCCTTATGGAATGGGAAGAAATTTGCTCGCGAGATGGAAAATGCCTATAGGCAAATGTGGGACGTTTATGTAGAGGATAGATAATCTGTAGGGGTGGAATCATACGCATTGGTGTCAACTTAACGTGAAATTTTTACTCCCAGCCTCTAGAAAGCCATAGCTGGGTTGTTGATTTCTTTCACAAGCTAATATGACCATCTCCCCATAAGTAATTTAGCTTATCTCATTGATATTATTTGGGTGCGACTCTTTTAGTAAGACGGGGAGTGGAACTTAGACAGGTATTGGAAGAGGTGGAGGGGTAGTAGAACAACTAGCTTTGAGAACTTGCTTCATCAAAGGAATACCACTAGAGTACAAAGCCAGGTGATTGCGTTTATGTTCTTGTTGTAGATGAAACTGCCAATACTCATCCCAATCGCCACTTATGTATAAAGAACCCAGGGGGAAAACAGCCTCAGCACCCCTCATGGTCCATCTAGCCCCAGTGATATCCATCCTGTCTTTAATCAGGTGGCGACAATCACCCCCGTGGGGATGGGGAATCCAGCTTTTAAGTAATTAATCGTCATATTTGAGGTATTTGGCATTGTTAAGAAAATATCTAGCACAGGTATCCACGGGTTTAGGTTCTTGGGGGGTGAGTTTGGGTAAAGTGGCACTCCGGCCCATTCCTGGGGCAACTGAACTTGATTTACCTTCAAGGATAAGCTGTAAACGTTTGGTCTCCCAAGCTTCTGCCTGTGTTGAAGTCTGAGAATAAAAGACAAATGCAGCTTTCCACAAATACTCAATTATATGGATAATATCCCTGTCTTAGTCCATGAGAGAGAATATTGCTGTGCTGGTAGATAAAACTCCCCATCTAAAGGAAATAGCGTATTTATCTTTCTTCCTCCATAACCAATTCTATTGGCGATTACTGTGCCAAATAATGTGGTCAATTTCCGCGACAATTTTTTCTTGTGTGTTCTGTTTAGTGAGTCTGTGCCTGGACACTCTCCCTCTATTTCATCTTGAGTGCGTTTATCAAAATATCTTTGTTTGTAACAACCGTCTCAATAGTTCGTATCCATTCTCAAGTAACTTACTCTGTATCTGGGAGTGTTCTAACCCACAAATGCTGTCTGAGTCTAACCAACTAACTATCTGTTCAAATAGTTCTCGTGCTTGTGACCAAAACATACCTTGATTTGATGTAGATCCTTGGATAGGGTGTGGAACTGTTCCTGTTTTTTCATTTTTTACAAGCCAATTGCATCAAGTACATTTTTGGCTGTCAATACTACTCTGGTTGACTTATGATTTATTATTCTTATATCAGACTCCGTACTACCAAAAGAGTCGCACCCTAATCATTTATAAAGTCCAGTTACATCCCCTCCCTCTTTTGCCCTAAGGTAGGAAACCGTAGACATATTCGCCTTTCACGGATTAAGCCTTTTCGTTCCCTCATTTCCCAACAAGGGCAATACAACACTAGTACCAATAAGTACACTATCTACCAAATTGATGGGTCTTACTTGTAATAGTCCTTTCATGCCAGGAACGATGGCAGCAAGTATTTGTAGACCAAAGGAACCACCCAGGGCTAAGGTGAAATAATGATTAGGAGGCTGTTTTTGTTTACTAAAGATACTGCGTTGTTTGGAGCGACAACTGAGGGCATGCATTAGTTGGCCATGGTCAAACTCATAAATCCGTCGCTATGGCATTGGTCTCCAAGCCATAGCGACGGATGCTATAGCTGTATGCCCGTAGGGAACTGATGGAAAGGGCTGTGGATTCCCAAAATATGCGCTTATAGTCAGAGGTTTTGATGATGGGTTCTTCAGAACTGCGGGGAGGTTGGCTTAATACGTCTGGCTCTGGGGGCTCCAATGCTAGGGGAAGTCCGGGGAAAATGTCGATGACTAAGTTCAAGCACAATAGCTGCATGGCGTTCAGAGGTTGTCCGATCCCTGCTGCAACTGCAGCAAACATAACTATGATTTCACTGGTATTGGTGGAGAGGAGGAAGTGGACGGATTTACGAATGTTATTGTAGATGGTGCGTCCGCGACTAACGGTAACTATCATTGTTTCTAGGTTATCGTCTTTCAGCACTACATCCCCTACCTTCCTGGCTAGGTCGGTTCCCCCATGTCCCATGGCAACCCCAACATTGGCTGCTTTTAAGGCGAGGGCATCATTGATCCCATCCCCTGTCATGGCAACGACTTTACCATTGTTTTGTAATGCTTGCACTATCTGTAATTTATTCCCTGGACTAATGCGGGCAAAAACCTGGATGCGATCGCACAATGCTTGCATTACTTCTGGTTGAATATTATTTAGGTGGGTGGAGTCCAGTATTTATAATTGCTGTCCATGGCTCAAATTCAATTATTTTGCAATAGCGTAGGCTGTGGAGGTTGGATCCCCGGTAATCATGACTGTATCGATCCCAGCTTGATGAAATTCCCCCATCAACTGTTTCACACCGTTACGGATGGGGTCTTTCATTCCCACCAAAGCTAGCCAAATCAAGTCTTCCCTATCTTCAATATCTGTGGTGTGGTCGATTAAATAAGCTGCTGCAAGTACCCTTAAACCATTCCCAGCCATGCGATCATTTTTCATATCTAAAGTTAAGCGTTCGCTATCACTCAAGGCTAGTATTTTCCCATCCTTAAGTTGCCAAGTACACATGGCTAATACTTCGGTGGGACTACCTTTTACCGCCACTAATTTCTCACCATTGGGGGTGGGGTGTAAGGAGGTCATATAGTTTCGGTCTTGGGAACGTTGATTTATTTTCAATAATGGATAGGTTTGCTTAAGACTGACAATATCTATCCCAGTGTTAATTCCCAAATAAATTAAAGCGTTTTCTGTGGCGGAACCCTTAACAAGATAATTACCATGTTCACCATTAACTTCACTTTCATTACACAGGGTCAATATATGGATTAGTTTGAGTAAGGATTCATCTACCCGGAAGAAGATGAATCCTTACTCAAACTAATCCATATATTGACTCTAGCTGAATCTCCTTACCATCAGCATACAAATCCACAACAGACATTGTATTCGCCGTAATAGTTCCGGTTTTATCCATGCAAATCGCCTGAATGGAACCCAAGCTTTCCACCGCATCCAGACGACGGAGCAGAACTTTATGCTTCCTCATATTGGCAATTCCTAATGCCAAGGTTGTAGTAGCCACCGTGGGTAAACCTTCGGGAACTGGTGCCACTGCTAGGGATATGAATGATTTCAGCATTCCCAGCCAGCTATATCCCCGTAATAAACCCACGCCAAACACCAAGCCACATACCGCCGTTGATACCACTACCAGCTGACCACCCACTTGGTCTAACTGTTTCTCCATAGGGGTTTCCGGGATTATGCCTGTACCTAGCATGGTTTGGATTTTATACCAATTGAATATGAACCTGCATATAATAGAGCCAAGCAAACTTGATCAGTTTAAATACTCATGAGCCACCCATTTAAGATTGAGAACACCCAGACCGAAGAGGAACTAAAAAAACTGCTACAGACAGCCAGGTCGGGAAACCAGAAAGAAAAACTACACATGTTGTGGTGGGTCAATGCCGAGTGGACAAGTAAAGGAGCAGCAATAAATCGGGAAACCTTTGGCTAGAGATACTTCAACAGTGACAATATGGTTGCAGAAGTATAGAAATGGTGGTCTGTCTGGCTTATTAGAAATCAAGAAAGCGGCAGGAGCAAAACGAAAAATCAATGATGATGCGATCGCAGCACTCATACAGGAGTTAAAAACAGGAAAAGGGTTTAGTAGCTATGGTGGGATAGAAGAATGGTTGAAAAAAGAGCATGGACTTGATATTGAGTATGGAAAGGTTTATGCATTGCTTCGATATCGATTGGGAGCAGAACTAAAAGTACCACGTCCTCAAAGCTACAAACAGGATGAAAAGCTGGTATCTGAGTAAAAAAAACTCGGTATCATTCTCAATTGTCTAGAAAAACATCTAGCACAGGGGAAGTGGGTTCATTATTTGTGTCAGGATGAAACTAGGGTTGGATTGAAAACCCTCACAGGAAAAGGAAAAGTGATTACTCCTTCTGGAGTAAAGCCAACTGTTGACGTTAAATGGGAAAGGGTAAATTTTTGGATTTATGGTGCAATTGAACCATTAACAGGAAAACATTTCCAACAGGAGTACCCCAAACTCAACGGTGACTGTTTTCAACAGTTTTTAGATTGGCTATCTCAGCAGTTACGTGAAGATTATGCTATTTTACAAATTGACCAAGCTCCTGCTCATACAAGTTGTGGGATTAATTGGCCAGAAAATATTATTCCTCTGCTTCAACCACCTCATTGTCCTCAAGTTAATCCAATCGAAAGGCTTTGGCACTTTCTCAAAAAACCTCTCAAAAACGAACTTTTCTCTTCTTTGCAAGATTTACGTGAGCGCATACAACAATTGTTCGAGCAACTTACATTTGAGCAGGTAATATCTATTTCCTCTTAGAACTTTATTTTAGAAGCTCTTCTCTATGCAGCTTCATATTAAATTGGTATTACTTTATTTATATTCACATACCAAATTAACTTGAGAAATAAAATGTAACTTTATACACATTTCTCAAATATTTGTAACTAGTACGTGAAGGCAGGAAGCACAAAAACTTTAGGCGTTGCATAAGTGCGGGATGAATTAGCGTTTGAAACCATTGATAAATCGTTGAGAATTTAGTGAAATCATCAGCTGATTCAGCAACGCCAAACTTGAAATATAAGCTTTGTATGTCAAACTCATGTTTGCTTTATTTATGCCGTGCCGTACTAGGTTCTGCCTTATGTAGAAAAAAATGGCTATAGATTTTAGTCTTACTTTTGCAAGGTTAACAGTTCTAAATCAAAGGTAAAATTATTTACTTCTTTAGCAATATCTTTCATGCTAGCTAACATTAATTCATCTCTTTGTTGCCATATACTGAATATATTGCTTCTTCCATCATTTAACACATTGACATCAATTAGATAACCTCGATTAACGCGCTTAAATTTTAATCCTAATAAATTTAACAATCTACTTAAAATCTTAATCGCCGAAACATTTTCTTTGTTCCTAACTACATTAATTCCCAGTGCCTGTTTAATATGGCGGCTACATTGTAAAGTAGTATTTTTTAACAAAATTAAATCAGCGTCATTTTCCATGAAAACTCTGCCTTTTTCTAAAAAATCTACCATTCCTAAAGCTCGTAATGCCTCAATTTTTAAAGTATAGATTTTCAGGTCTGGAAAAAATACTTTGCCTTGACCTGAAGATAATTGTTGATGCCACTCTTGCCGATCTCGAATGCGGCAATACTCGCTCTTATGGGTTAGGTAATAGTGGGTTAATAACTGGGCATAATATCCGCGATCGTCCTTTAACTTGAGCTCTGGAGTCACATTTATCCCATACTTCTGTCTAACTAAATATTTACTAATTTGATAATTTTCCTCATCATTTAAAGAATGTTTAGCAGCTAAACGCTCATACTGCACATAATTAATATCCTCTGCTTGGGCAACTAAATTAGCTGTTGTAATTTGATTTTGTTGCTTAATTTTTTGGATTTGCCGATTTATTTCTTTATTCTTCTTACGGCTTTGTGCCCATTGATTTTTGACTCTGACAATCTCTAAAATTAATCGTCTGCGAGTAGTAGCATCATTAGGATCTGTGGCTAGAAATGCCATGCGTAAGTCTCGCACTATATTATTATGAGCAGCATTGCTCCGCATCCATATTTGATGCCCATCTGCCATCAATCCTTCCTTCATAGATTGACGATATAGGCTAATAGATGCATTCACCCTGGCAGATAATTTTGCCCAAGTTCGTAAATGAATGGGATCGTAAACTAAAGGTAAATCCACATCAATTTTATGCAGCAGACTGAGTAGAGCTAAGTTTTCCTTTTGGTTTTCTTGATACCAATGGGATAGTAACCGATAGTTTGTGCTGCCACTACCAATTAAACCAATTCCTCTTTTCGCACACCAAACAATACGGGGTACATCATCCCTCACCCTAGCTAAAGCTTGTCTAGCTTCCGAGTCTGGAATCACTCCTTGAAAAATACCATAAACGCGATCGAAATGCTGGACATCAATACTCACCCCTGTTCCTAAGCTGGGAGTGACAAAAACTGTCTCGTATTCTGTTACCTTTTGATTGATGTCAGCGACAAAGTCAACAGCTTCATGTCCCGGTGTATTAGTGGTGCGACTGCTAACTACTAAACTTTGAGGAAACTGCCGGCGTAATTTTGCTAAACGTTCACGCAAATAGCGTTCTATTGTTTCGCAACTATAACGTCCTGAACGGCTATCAGTAGTAACATAGCATTTACGTCCTGCCAATAAATCTATTTCTAGTTGTTGAATTAAGGGTGTAGGGTTGGGGGCATCATAAAATGTAACATCCCACCCCCGTTCTGGCTGCCATTGATTGAGAAGTACCCAAGGAGTTAATTGAATACCAGCTAATCCTTGCAAGTACTCTAAAGAAATATCTGATAAATCTGCATCCTGGGCTATTAGAAGTCCCCCAGTAGTTAACACAGTGGAAATTAAGTTTTGAAAGATTTGCAAAACTTTTACTCGTTTATCTTTACAAGTATTACTGTTGAGTAAATGCCATAAGGATTGTTCTACCTCATCTAATATAACGATCGCACCCTGCCATTCTTCTGGATTTAACTTCCAAATAGAATCTACACAAAGTCCACAAGATTGGGTAAAGCTAAATAATGGGTAATTCTTTTCTCCTGCTCCCCTCTCCACTTCGACTATGCTCAGTGAACTCCTGCTCCCCTGCCTGGTAACTCCCCATTGCACTCCAATTTGTTCGCATATAAATTTCCCTAGTTGGATACGATGAGTAATCAATAACACGGACTGATTGCGAGTTTTCGCTTTAGCTACTAAGGTTTTCAACGCAGTAGTCTTACCTGTCCCCTTGGCTGATTTTACTCCTACCAAGCCAGATGTGGGAAAGGGAACACCGCCTAAATAGCGACGGTTAATGGTCAGGGCAGGAGGAATAGTTAGGCTGGTATGGGGTTTGGTATGGGCAATATATACTTCTAAATCAATGCTTTGACGATACAGTTTATCAAAGGCTACTGCCCCCTTAGCCACAATAAATTCATCCACACCCTTTTCTTCCCCTGGAAGTTCCACAACTTGTACGGGACATATTTGCTCTTGGAACAAGAAGCCAAGTTGGGCTATGGCATTATTTACTGCCGCAATTGTTTTAGGCTTGGTTTCAAAGTCAAAACAAATGTGAATGGTGCGTTTAGTGATGGTAAATTGGGCTAAATCAGGGGTAAGTTGACGACGAATTATCTTACCTTGAGCATTTTTTACCACTCGGTAACCACTGGTAATGCCCGGAATCCCAATAGCTACATAGCCTTGACTTAACAAAGAAGCAGCCTTCTTTACTCCTTCACAAATAATGATGGGTACATTAGTTGTCATTACCCATTGCCAGAAACCAATAGTTTCTCCGTCTGTACTAACTTCAATATTTTCGGGCAGCTCTAAATTGTAACGTTGAGCAACCTTTTGCCAGATAGGTAGAGTTACCCGTAAACAAAATACCCGAGTTGGAGTGCAGGGGGGGTGTTCATACTTAATGAACTTCCCTTTCTGGTTCTGCCGGGATTGATTGGGCTTAAAACATCCCCACTCCATAACTTGCCAATTATTCAGGGGATCTAACCCAGAGCACCACCATCCCCCTTGAGCTACATGAGAATACATCTGTAGCCACTTATTCTGCACCATACCATTATTCTTGCGGGGGATGCGAGCGCTAATTAGCAAGTAATCATATGCCGTATAACCTTTCAGTGACCTGAAATTTAGCTGTGCTAGGTGTACATCTATGTTGCTTTCCTGGATTAGTTCATCAAAGTGTTGGGTTTGGAGATAATGCAGGTACATAGAGCTAGGCATTTGCTGAGTGGGATGGATTAAAAACTTACCATGGCTCTACCCAGATTTTATATCGGGGATTTTGTCATTTTGTAAATACTTTTTGCTACTTGGTTATAATTAGCACATTGTTTTTTGATTGCAAAATCTGTATTTCTCTAGATACCGTTTACGCATTTCTTTTGTGCTGTAATAAATTTATACTTGCTTTTATATTTTATTCAGTAAAAAAACTGATATAAAGCAATCAGTACAAATGTTTTACATGTCTTAATAAGAACTTAGTATATATAATCTCGTAATGATTTTTAACAAAAAAGAGTAAAAACTTCAAAAAATACTATAAAAAAATAGTATTTTTTTAATAAAAGTTAATGGTATGAATGCGCTCGCCATGCAGTTTTAGTCTGATTATCATTTTTTCACAAAAAGATAGTAAGTAATTGTACTTACTTGGATGTTGCCCTTAGTAATAGTCACCATATAATAATCCTCCCGATTAATTGAGTAATTAAGCCGGGAGGACACCATAATTAGTTGACTATAGAGTTTCTGTATAAGCTTTGATATCCCTATTCTATGGAGCGAATAAGATTTATACCACCATGAAAATAACTATTTATCATAGTTTTATGGTTCCTTTATTAAGGCTTTATACGGAGATATACATGGCTGCTCGTATATAGTTAAGTATATATTTTTTTATTTATATCAATATATACTTTATAATTGATATAAATAAAAAAATATGCGACTGAAAATTTTTGCTTCCATTACTCTATTTACTCTTTTAGGACTTTTATCCCAAGCTAGAGCAGCCAATCAAGGAGACATACAAAAATTAGAGAAAACGGGAGAATGCCCCGGGTGCGATCTAAGTGGTGCAAATCTGACTAAGTTAAATTTGGGGTTGCATAAGTGCGGGATGAATTAGCGTTTGAAACCATTGAAAAATCGTTGAAAATTTCGTGAAATCATGGCCTGATTCAGCAACGCCTTAAATTTAACTGGTGTAAATCTGCGAAATGCCAACTTAAAATCAGCAAATTTCTCAGAGAGCAACTTAGAAGGTGCTGATTTGACTGGTCCGAATTTAGAATCAGCGAACCTAACTGGTGCTAATTTGCAAAGAGTTTCCTTTACTGCAGCTAATTTGAAGTCAGCAATATTAGAGAAAAGCAATTTATCCTACGCTGGTTTTATGGGTGCTAATTTAGAAGCCACCAATTTAAAGGATGCAACACTCAAGTTAACCAATTTTCGTGGAGCTAATTTTCGACTGACAATTCTACCAAGTGGTTCTGATACTTCGGATAAACTATATGGATGGTCATTACAGCGTCCAACTCAAAGAGTATGGGATCGATTGAAACCAGAAAATGTTCGCGGTACTACTTGTTATACAGATTAGTAGTCTGTCTCATAAATGTTGATAGTTTACCGTAGCGTAGGCATCTTGCCCGCTTTTTTTTGATAGGGGAGAATGAGACTCCCACTAGTATTTTTTTATCCCTGAGAACGTATGGAGTATAAGGCAAATTGGCAAGGCAGGGAATATAGTCATTCTAAACAAGAACCATGGTTTGCTGAATTAGCTAAACTCTTGTTTTAAGGAGCATTCATTTGATTTACAGCATATGTAAATTAATTGGAATGACTATACAATTCTCGGCAGTTACTATATATAAGTCGGCATAGCCGTCGCTATAAGATAGAGAGCAGCAGGTTGCGGAGGTGTTTTACGAGAAAACACCTCCGCAACCTGCTGCTCTCTGTCTTATAGCAAAAGTCTTTTTCCTGTTTGGCGTTCCCTATTCCCACCAAAAGACATAATCTCAGTGTTGTTCGGAAGATCTTGCAGGGTTTCGTGCTGGAGGTGCCTCTGGTGTCTCCGGTTGTGGCTTTTGTCTTTGTAGATATTTGCTTAATACAAAAGCCATATCCCCACGCCTCATAGGTTTAAGGGGAGTTATTTTCCCATCTTGAGTATTAATAAAATTTTCAGCAATTACAGTAGCGATCGCTTTTCTTGCCCAACGGGGGATAAACTTAGAATCACAGTAGGGAGAAAGTAACTCATCCACAGTGCCATCGCTAAATTGAAATACGCCGTAAGCTTGAGCAAAAATCGCTAAACCCTCGGCTCTAGTTACCCTTTGGTTAGGGAAAAACATATTATCCCTATAACCCTTCATAATATCGGTTTTTAAGACTATCTGAATATGATTAAATGCCCAATGGGAAGGAGGAACATCTGCAACCACAACCATTTTCTCTTGTTGAGCCTCTCGGCGTTTATCTAAGCGAAATGTCTTCACCAAAATTGTAGCGACCTGTGCCCTATCTAACCATTGTTCTGGATGAAAATTACCATCCGGTAAGTTACTCATTAACTGAGCATCAATTACCTGTTGGATATAATCTGATGATGGTTCGGTTCTAGCAAGGGTATTTTGTTGGGCTATGGCAGTCATGGGTAAACCCTGTAATAATGCCACTAAAGAGAGAGTACTTATAAAATGACGCATAATTTGTTATCAGTGTAAGACAAAAAAAGATGGTATTAAATCTTAAATACCATGGTTGGTCTGCTGATATCTGCAGAACGAGTAAATATTTATTACTCTCATTGACGCAATTTACCTAAGTAATGTTGCTAATGCGATAGCTATGATTAGGAATAATCTCAAAATAAGTCGTGTAGGGGTCTCAATTCCGATTTCACAAACATGGACAAGATAACTAAACGGCGTTGCTGAATCAGGGGATGATTTCACTAAATTTTCAACGATTTATCAATGGTTTCAAACGCGAATTCATCCCCTGATTCAGCAACGCCAACTAAACTATCTCTTCAATTGATTCTTTCCAGGCGTAGATACATATATCACCGCTCTTTAGGTAATTTATTGGAAGGTACGGTAATGTTGCTATTAGTTTCCTCTTTGCTAGCACTTGCTGGATTTTACGATCCTCTATTCCGCATTAAAGCAGAGGAAACTGTAAATTTGGTGATGGATGATGGTGAGGAGATTTTACGAGGACGGATTGATGTTCTGGTTTTGTAAGAGCAATTTTGGGTGGTGGTGTTGGAGTCGAAAAAGACTACTTTGTCCGTATTGTCGGCATTCTCGGCATTACCGCAAGCCTTCGTGTATATAATGGCAAGTCCCAAAACCAATATACCCGTATTTGGTATGGTAACTAATGGTGATGATATTTTGTTTGTTAAACTAGTAAATACACAGGATACATCATACTGTGGCGTATCCTGTGTATTTACTCCGTTTACTAATATCAGAGAACTCTACAGCATTTTGCAAATACTGAGGCGATTTGGTCAGATTGTTATATGAACGATATAGCGTTTTATGGGCAAGAAATCTAAAAACTGTTAGTTTACTCTTTCTCATTTCTGTTACTGATGAATAACATGATTATTTAGATAAAGCTTTGACAAAGCATCTATGATTCGGATTCATTTGTTTATAATTCGGCCAATAATGTTTACGGTATATCCTTCTTCCTTTTTGTCTTGCTAGATATACAGCAACTAATTTTGTAGTAGATCGAGTATATTTTTTGTTGGTTTATTGTTCAACTTCAGGCAATAAATGTGACACTCAGAATCGTTTTCCAAGGAAAGATTTTTTGAGGAAAGCTTGTCTTTGAGAGTGAGTCATCACAACTTTTGTTCCTGCTTTGATTTTATTACTGTTCATATTGCTTTGCTTCTCCTCATTGACTTGCATGACGCTGACAGAAGTCTGTAGCTGCTTTTTTTTAGAATCTGAAGGCGTATCCCTCTTCATCTGGAGCTATTGTGTCACATCCTAAATACTCCATTTGTACCTTATCTCTATAATAAGATACTGCTTGTTCCAGAGCCACCAGGACAACTAAAGGATCATTGTCTTCGTCTTTTAATTGACAGTATGGCAATCCAACTTCAGTGGCATACCATATTAACCACTTACCAATTGGTTAAAAAAACCTATTTGCCATCTCTCCTCGACTTTTAGGATTGGGTTCTAAGTGTTCCATATCAATATAGTTGGGAGGATCGGTATAAGGAACGCCATAGGGATAAAGACCGTATTTCACCAGTCCCCAAACTTCATCGTTAGAAAACATTTTAATAATATTTAAGCAGTCAAAATCGGTATTTTGCCACAACTCAGACCAAGGGAAAGACCAATTATTAGGCATATCCTCGACGGTAGCAGGTGTAAGCAAACCGTTACTTCTGTATTAGATTGGATTTTGACTTTTACTAAATATGAATCGATATGAGTCAATGGAGTTATCTAACCTTTGAACTTCTAAATTGGCAACTCCAAGGATTATAAAACAGTAGTTCGATCAACATTATCTATCACCCAATCAAACCCTCCATCACCTGCTGCAAATCATTCGTCAAATCCACCACTGCTTGTTTTGCAGCACGACGGGAATCACTATAAACCGAATAACGCTCAGTCACAGATAACGGCTTACCAATATTAATTTTTGCCCTTTGCTTGCCTAATTGGGGACGCTTGAAGGGATTACCCCCCGCAATTCGAGTTACCATATCCCAAATTAATAAGGTAGTATCCGCAAACCTTTCCGCAGTGGGTTTTTCCCTGATATAACTACCAGTCACTGCCATAAAGCTTTCCACTAAGCGCATATGCCACATATGCAAATTAGCCTCTTCCGCTACCCGATCGCCTAATGCTCTTGCTAGGGGTGATAATGCTGTTATATCCTTAAAATCGTCCCTAAAAATATAATTCCACCCAGCCTGTTCTACCCGGCGACAACGGTCATTAAAATTACCCTTTCCTGGTAAATTAAAATATTGTTCTGCTATATGTAAAACTGCATTTAATAGGGTATTTAAACGAATTGCGATCGCTTGATTTATATCCTGACTCTCACTAATAATAATCTCTGGTTTTACTAGTGTTTGGTGGTAGAAACGAGTATAAAAATCTTCAATCAATCCTAGTAAATGTTCTGATAAGTTCAGGAGTCGGGGATATAAGGAATGGCAAGCAGGGGGAAATTCAGAACCCAAAACCATATCATCAAACTTATTCTTATGTTGAGACAAGCCAGCAGTAGTTTCCAACTGCTCTAACAAATTAGCGATCGCTTCCCAAGGAGGAGACAGATAACTGTATTCAATGCCAACTGGTAGAATAAAAACTTGCTCATCTCTTCCAGTTTTGTGCAAGTCTTCTGCACACCAAAAGCTCAATTGAGCAATGCCTGGTTCTAGGGGGCTCACAATCTGGGAAAGCCCATTAGTTGAACCTTCTGGCGCTGCTGCCATGGGAAAATTGCCATTAACAAACAAATCCCGTGCCGATCGCAAACCAGCCCAATCTGCCTTTCCCCGTTGAATGGGTGTACCGCCCAACTGGGAAGCCAGCCAACCAATATGGGAACCAGCCCATAAAGGAATACCGCGATCATAGATAAAATGAGCATGAATGGGGAATTTGAACTTAATACCTTGGTGTTGTGCAACCTTGGGCACTATTTGGGAAAAAAAGTAACTCAAACACAGAGGATCTTCAGTTTGGGGATGGCGAAAGGCAATCATAAATCGAGTTTTACCGGCTTGAAACTGACGGTATAGATTCACCAAAATATCTACATTGTCTGATTCAATTTTACGAATGGCGGTTTTCCAGTTAATCCATTGAGGAAGTAACAAATGCGACGCTTTTAGTACCAGAGGATTAAATGCTGGTGGAATAAATTCTAAGGGCGGTTTTGCTTGATGCATCTAAATTTATTTGGAGTAATTGTGTAGAAGTTAAAAGAATTGTAATTTGGGCTTTTGTGTGATTTAAGATGGATGGTTTATTTACACAATTTTGTACTAAACTGTATATCTTTTATACTTCAGCTTTTAATTCAAATCTGACACTGTAACTGATATAGAAATTAGCAAATATAAAGGTAGGAGAAACAATGCGACTGTCACAAATGTTATTTGTCACACTTAGGGATGACCCTGCAGATGCAGAAATTCCCAGTCATAAGTTACTTGTTAGAGCTGGTTATATTCGTCGCATTGGTAGTGGAATTTATACATATTTACCCTTGATGTGGCGAGTACTACAGAAGATATCCCAAATTGTACGGGAGGAAATGAACGCTACAGGAGCACAGGAATGTTTGTTACCCCAATTACAACCCTCTGATTTGTGGAAAGAGTCAGGACGTTGGGATACTTACACTAAGGCTGAAGGTATCATGTTTGCTCTCACCGATAGAAGAGAACAGGATTTAGCACTTGGTCCTACACATGAAGAGGTAATTACCACGGTAGCTAGGGATATGATTCGTTCCTACCGCCAGTTACCCACACATCTATACCAAATTCAAACAAAATTCCGGGATGAAATTCGGCCCCGATTTGGACTGATGCGGGGACGAGAATTTATTATGAAGGATGGCTATTCTTTCCATGCCAATGAGGAGAGTTTAAAAGCTACCTATCAAGAGGTCCATACTGCTTACAGTAATATATTGCGCCGTAGTGGTTTAGCTTTCCGTACCGTGCAAGCGGATTCAGGGGCTATCGGTGGTTCCGCTTCCCAGGAATTTATGGTGTTGGCTGAAGCCGGGGAAGATGAGGTTCTTTATACCGAGGACGCGGAATACGCAGCGAATGTGGAAAAGGCAATTTCTTTACCTATAGATGCAGAGCCTTCACCCTTCACCACCTATGAGAAACGGGAAACCCCAGGCACAGATACTATTGAAAAGCTGTGTAATGTCCTCAAGTGTTCTCCTACCCAGGTAGTAAAAAATGTCCTGTATGAAATTATTTATGACAACGGAACCACCGTATTATTATTGGTAAGCATCCGTGGAGATCAGGAAGTAAACGACATTAAACTACAAAATGAATTAACTAAACTTGCTCCTCAGTATAAAGCTAAAACTATTCTGGCGATGACTGTACCTGATGCTGAATCCCAGTCAAACTGGGCGGCTAAATCCCTGCCCTTGGGTTACATTGCCCCCGATATAAATGATGTGTACATTGATAGGAAAAAGCAGGTAGATGGTAAATTTTTACGCCTCGTGGATAAAACCGCCATTGGTCTGAAAAACTTTGTCACGGGGGCAAATGAATCTGGATACCATGTCATTGGTGCCAATTGGGTAGAGCAGTTTAAAAAACCTGAAATAGTAGTAGATATACGCAAAGCGAAAGTAGGCGATCGCGCGGTGCATAATCCCCAGGAAAAACTGGAAAGTGCCCGGGGAATAGAAGTAGGTCACATATTCCAACTTGGTATCAAATATTCCCAGGCTATGAGAGCAAACTATACCACCCAGGAAGGCAAAGAAAAGCCACTCTGGATGGGTTGCTATGGTCTGGGTGTTTCTCGATTGGCACAAGCTGCGGTAGAGCAGTGCTATGATAAGGATGGTATCATTTGGCCTGTTGCGATGGCTCCTTATCATGCCATCGTTTGTATTCTCAATATTAATGATGATAAGCAGGTAGAAGTCGCCGAAAAGCTTTATACAGAATTGAATAAAGCTGGAGTGGAAACCTTGCTTGATGATCGTGAAGAGCGGGCAGGGTTTAAATTTAAGGATGCAGATTTAGTGGGTATTCCTTACCGAATTGTTACCGGTAAATCTCTAGTTCATGGCAAGGTTGAAGTGGTGAAAAGGGCAAATAAGGAAGCTTGTGAAGTAGCAATTGAAGAAGTAGTTTCTACTTTGAAAAATTGGATTGACCAGGCATTAAAGTAAAATATATTTTGGTCAGGCTTAAAATAAAGCCTGACCAAAATATATTTTAAAGTTAGTAATATAGTTAATTATATATTTATACGTAATTCGCAATGTTTACAATGCCAAAATGAATATACTCAAATCTTCTTTTTGTTGGATTTTATTCTTCACCATAACTTTTATACTCTCCCTTTCTTTTTCGTCTTGGGGACAATCACTTTCCTTTTCTATACTGCATATTCCTAGCTGGGTAATATATTTTATTTGTCTACAACTATTTATGGCTTTAGGAATATATATATTCTCTATTCATTTTTGGGATAATCAGTCAGATAATTAACATCAATTTGTAGACATGATTCCTTCTTTATTTATTGCCATTTATTTGTTATTTACCCTAGTTGTTGGTATCGTTGCTTATCGCCAACAGAATAACACTCCAGAAGACTATTTTTTGGCAGGAAAGAAAATAAACTCCATTGTTCTATTTTTCACATTAACCGCAACTAATTTTAGTGCCTTTTTTTCTAGGTTTCTCAGGAGCTGGCTACCGCATTGGCATTAGTTATTATCCAATGATGGCATTTGCAGGAGGAATAGTTGCTTTATCTTTTTATGTCATTGGCTATAAAGTCTGGTTATTAGGTAAGGAAAAAGGGTTCATTACGGCTTCAGAACTAATTGAGTATAAAAGCGGTAGTAAAATTATAAAATGAATTGTTCTTACCGTGATGGTTCTTTTACTATACCCTACTTAGCTTTACAACCGATTGGTGCTGGATATTTACTAGAAAATTTAACTTAAGGACAAATACCTTACTTAGCTGGAGCCAGTTTCTTAACATTGCTCATTGTAGTGTATGTATTTATCAATGGTATGAAAAGCGTGGCTTTAACCGACGTCCTTCAGGGAGTACTAATGTTTTTTTTTATGTTCCTGGCATTATTTATTATTGCCCATGCACTCAATGGAATTACTGAAGGTAATCGTGCCGTTTATGCCATAAAATCAGAACTTCTTTCCCGCCAGGGAGTAGATAATTTTTTTACTAAACCCAAATGGTTTAGTTATATGCTTTTATTTCCCATGTGTGTACCCATCTTTACCCAAATGTTCATGCTATTTTACACACCAAAAACTTCACAATATCTGAAGGTCTCTGCTAGTTTAGGTGATTTAGAAGAAAGAATTTACCAATGAAAGTAAGATGTAATGTTGATAAGTAAAAAAACAGGGGCAAGTATTTTAGAGTATGCTAGACCCAGCAGAGGAACCCAAATCATTAACAAGATCACAAACAAATAGAAGACTTGCGGTTGGCAGCATGGAAAATGAATGGAGTAGAACGTCGGGGCTTTCAAGCTCAGATGACGTTGAAATATTGCCAAGGTAGAGCAAGGTTAGCACAAACAGTATTCGGTTGGGGTAGAGAAAGTATAGAGTTAGGGTTAGGGGAAAAAAGAACAGGGATAATCTGTGTGGGATTACAATCAGCCTTTAGCACAGCAAAGCGTTGGCAGGAGAAACAACCTCTTGTCTTGTGGCATTATCCTTGGGACAAATTGCACAATATCATTCTCAACAAGACCCAACATTTAAAATTTCCTTAGCCTATACCCGGTTAACAGCAACATCCGTACTAGAAAAACTCAAAGAACAGGGATTTACCCAGGAGCAATTGCCTTGCCCCAGTACAATGGCACAAGTATTGAATCGAATGGGCTATGGTCTTCGTAAAGTAGTAAAAGCCAAACCTCAAAAAAAATTGCACAAACGGATGATATCTTCAACAACATCAAAGAATTTGAGCCGCAATCAACAAACAAGCCTCAAAGTCAAACGGCTAAGCATGGATTGCATGGAAAGGTACCGTTAATATCGGGGGTTATTCTCGTGGTGGAAAAACCAGAGGAGACAATCAAGGTGAGGATCATGATATGGGATGCACATAAAAATATACTCCCTGTGGGATTCTTGATGAAGATAGTGGGCAGTTGTTGTATATTAACTTTGGTAGTTGTTCTTATAAAACCAGGGATTTTATTGTTGATAGTCTAATTCAATGGTGGAAGAGAATGACACCAGAACAAAAGCAGGATACCGAACTGATACAAATTAAAGTTGATAATGCTCCGGAAAGTAGTGGAGTAAGAACTCAATAAAAAAAAAGGATGGTTGAGTTTGTTGATCTGGTAAATATACCAATTCAATTGCTTTACTATCCTCCTTCCCATAGTAAATACAATCCCATAGAGGGTTGTTTGGGTATTCTTGACCAGCA
>CBZS010000852.1 GCA_000613065.1 Richelia intracellularis
TGAAGACTGGCAAAGTGTAGCTAGAACACCATTACTAGTAGTAATTGCTGTGGTAGTTGCAGATGTGCTGACAGGTTTTGTAATTGGTGATGGTAGTAGTTGATAATTATGGCTGAAGAGAAAGATCAAGAATTTCGACCAGTCAATAAAATATTGGGAGCTCAACCTTCCCTAGGGCCTATTCCTGCTGATCAAATCTTTCCTTGGACTGTAATTGCCTTAACTGCCTATTTTATTATCAATGGGATATTTGGAGGTTTATTCGCTGATGATTTCCAAAGATGGTTATGGACAGCATTAATTACTGCCTGGGGGGTAGCGACTTGGTGAATATTAAGTGGTGGTAGAAGTTGGCGGTTCTTAGGTAAGTTTATCGGGGTTCCTACCTGGAGAAGGGGTCTTGCTGGTTATCATAGTCTTCTGGAAGTTAACCATGAAGCCAAAAATCGGAAAGCAAAGCGTCAAAGTCGGCGGAAATGAAACTAGGTTAACACCATTTGAAGATGCTCTACATCTAGCGGCGATGTTGCGTATCTGTTTGAATGGTAGAGATCTAGGTGGATACATATTAACGAAAGGAGCCCAAAAGGACAGGTATTGTTTTGTTTTCGGGTTTGAATGTGAGGGGATACATACTACCCTAATAAAGGAACAAATAGATACTATCTGTAATAGTATTAAAGCCGGCTTAAAAGATATTCCAGAAGGAGAAAGAATCACTTTTCACCTAGGTTCTTTTAGTGACGAGAAAAATAGACAGAATGAACTATCTGAATTAATCCGAACCACAAAAGAAACCGAGATTAAGTATTTATTAATGGCAGCAAGGGCGAGGGTTAAGAAATTAACTCATGCTGGGATTCGCAAGCCTAAATTCATGCGGATATATGTTACTTATACTATTGAGCCTAGTAATACCAATACACATGACTGGATTGAAAGATTGTTAGCCAAGGGAGAATTCTGGTGGCTAAAATTTAAGGGTGAAGTTGCAGATACGGAACAAGAAAGAATTGAAACTTTAGTAGTTAATGCTTACAAAGAAGGTTTCCGCCGTTGGGAACAGTTGCTCTCCAATAAGATGGGGCTAAAGATTAAAGCATTAACTGCTGCTGATTTATGGAAAGGAATTTGGCAAAGATTTAATGATAGTGAACCAATAGATATCCCCCAGTTAATCACTTTAGATGAAACTGGATTGCAAGAGCAAGTTTATTCTGATTTAGCTAGCACCAAATTATTGATAGAGAATCTGCATAGTACTACCCTACTGATGGAGTCTAAAGCTCCCTATGCTGAACGCAGATGGGTGAATGTGATAAACTAATATGTGGGAGTTATGACGTTTCTATAAAAACCTGGAGGATGGCATAACAAATCATCACAGTTGCGTTAACTGTGGGAACTATTAGGGAGGGAAACTGTAGTTGATACGGAAATATTTTGTCAGTTGAGCGCAGCTAATCCAGCAACTGTCAAAACGACCTTAAAAAGAGTATTAAAACAGTCTAAGATGTCGGCATTGATGGCACTGCAAAAGAGTAAAACTATCGATGTAAATGCCCAATTACAGTTAAGGAAGTCGGTTGCTGCCCAGGAGCAAATTTATGAGGGCGCATTACCAATTTATACAGGTATTGCAATTTTAGTCCATAGGGATAATTTAGAAAAATTAGAAGAAGCAACCAAATATATTGAAAACTGTTTTCAGCGCCCAGCCCAGGTAATTAGGGAGACAGAATATGCTTGGAAGATATGGTTGCAAACCTTACCTATAGTATGGGAAAGGCTGTTAGCAAAACCATTTAACCGTCGCCAGCTTTATCTCACCAATGAGGTGCCGGGATTAATACCTTTAGTGATGACAAAAAAAGGCGATCGCCAGGGATTTGAGCTAATTCCAGAAGAAGGGGGAACCCCGGTACATTTAGACTTGTTTAATCAGCATAAAAACTTGGCCCTATTTGCTACAACCCGTGCCGGTAAATCTGTATTGGTGTCGGGAATTTTCACCCAGGCTTTGGCACAGAATATACCCGTAGTTGCCCTAGACTTCCCCAAACCTGATGGTACATCTACCTTTACCGACTATACGGAGTTCATGGGGAGAAACGGTCCTTATTTTGATATTTCCAAACAATCGAATAATCTATTTGAACAACCAGATTTGCGATCGCTATCTCCAGAAGAACAACGCGATCGTCAACAGGATTATATCGGATTTTTAGAATCAGCATTGATGACTATCCTTTTAGGCTCATCGACGGAAAATAATTTATTAGCCCAAACCGTGCGTTCCGTCCTCAACCTTGCTCTCACAGCCTTCTTTGCTGATGCCGGTATACAACAACGATACTATGACGCAATGGTGGAGGGTTTTGGCAGTCATGCTTGGAAAAAAACACCTACTTTGCAAGACTTTCTCACTTTTTGTGCACCCGAACAGTTACCATTAGATACTATTGGCGGCAGGGTAGAAGAGGCACTCAGCCACATCCACCTGCGGTTAAGATTTTCGTTGTCCAGCCGGGTAGGAAAAGCTATCTCTTCCCCTTCGAGTTTTCGCACCGATGCACCTTTGCTGGTATTTGCCTTGAGAAACCTCGCTGATAGCGAAGATGCTGCTGTATTGTCCCTCAGTGCTTATTCTGCTGCTTTACGTCGGGGTTTGAGTAGTCCCGCTTCTATTTTCTTCATTGATGAAGCCCCAATTCTATTTGAATTTGACCAAATTTCTGACTTGTTGGGGAGAATTTGTGCCAACGGGGCTAAGGCTGGAATTAGAGTGATTCTATCAGCACAGGACCCCGATACCATTGCTAAATAGAAAGCAGCATCGAAAATTTTGCAAAATTTGACTACCAGATTGATCGGTCGAATCCAGCCTGTAGCTGTAGATAGTTTTGTAGATATTTTAAAATATCCGCGAAAAATAATTGCTCGCAATGCCACAGAGAGTTTTTTTCCTAGGAAAGAGGGAATTTATAGTCAGTGGTTATTGGATGATAACGGCACTTATACATTCTGTCGTTACTATCCAGGGTACGAAGAATTGGCGGTAGTTGCTAATAATTCCCACAAACAAACAGCAAGACAAAAAGCAATGCAGAAATATCAGGATAAATATGAAGCAGTTTCCACATTTGCTCGTCAATTAGTAGCAGCATTAAGGGATGGTTAAGGGGAAGATTTCTGTTTAAATTAGGAATTTTTACATTAGCTATCCCAGTGGGGTTTAGTTTGCGAGCAGCAGCTCAACTAGGTCAGCTATGGTCTGATTTTCAATCATATGCCGTAAAGTTACAAAACTACTTTAAAGATAATATTATTACTACATTAGAACCATTAGATGTGGAAGCAGATTCAGCATTTGATTCTTCCAAAGGGGTGTTGAATATTCCGAATCCCATACTTACCAATCAAATAGTCAGCAATGATATTATTATCAATTCATTGACAGATAGTTTCGAGAATAATTCTGTGGTTTATTCCCAAAATGTGAGCAATGAAATCTACCGTTTAATTACTAGGGGTAGAGTTGCAGCATTTTTATAACCAGATATTCCAACTAGATTAAGGAATAACTTAGAAAGTACAGAAAATGCCATTAAAACAATTGCTGAATCAACAGATAAAGCAGCAGAACAATACCAGGATTTATTGAGTGGGATACCTGGTAATTTAACAGCAACTACTGCCTGCTTTAAATCAATTCACTTCGTTGTTAGGTTATACTCAATCTAATTTGCAATTACAAACTATTAAAATCCACGGAGAACAGGCAAAAATAGTTGGTGAGTTATTGGGACAAAGCATATACATGGGACAATATTTACAAGATGCAAATTTAAATTTAGCTAGTATTACTCAACAAATGGAACAGGTAAATAGAGCCAGAATAATTGATTCATCAGCAGAATCAGGAAGGTGATTTAGAAACGTAGCTCAAAGTGATTTGTTAGGAAGAGAAAGGGAATGAAAAAATTAGAAATGAGAATTAGGGGAGAGATACGGTGACATGCTCAGAGGACATATAGCAAGTGGTACAACCAGAAGGGGGAGGTTTTCCGTCAACTATCAACATTCATAATTCAATCCAAAATCTATAGACGTACAAGCCCCTTATTGTAGAATAATCAAAAATTTCAAATTGTAATGTTTTTTGCTGAAGTTGGGATTAATGAAGTTTTAGATAGTGGGGCGTTCGCAGCTCAAAGTATTGCTGATAGTTGGGAATAGCAATGGTTAGATATATTGCAAAATAATACTGGTGAAAATCTATATGGTTCCCTAAATAGATTAGGAATATTTTTTGCTGTAGGAACACTATTATTTTTTATGATACAATGGCTAAAAGATGTTATTTCTAGTGAATTATCCCGTCCTATTTATTCACTCATTTGGCCCTTTCTTGTCGTTGCATTATTAGCAAATGTGGACAATGGAACCACTCTTTCTAACCTTTGCTTGGGTGTCAGAGACTTTCTCAACGGTATTAATCAACAAGTAGTCACCATTGCCGATCGCAATCAGAATTACCAACAAGCTTTAAATTTAAGTATAGCAGAGGAAGTTGCTGACTCTTTCTTTCGTCCCTGCCAATCATTAACAGGTAACTTAAGGTGACAATGCTTAAATCAAGCAACAGAAAAAACTGAAATTATCTGGCAAGAGTATCGAGCTAGATATGGCGATCGCGTATGGATTTCGATATTAGAAACTAAGGTCAATCAAATTGCTGATACCCCTGGTATCGTCTCAGAAACAGCCTTTAATGCTTTGCTAGGTTCCACCTTCCAAACTACCATTAAAAACTTACTTGTCTCCTTACAATATGCTTTTCAAAACCTAATCGAAGCCACGATGTTATTACTTGCAGCTTTAGGACCATTAGCTGTAGGTGGTTCCCTACTTCCTGTTGCTGCTAAAGCAATTTTTGCCTGGATAACAGGATTTTTATCCATGGGGATAGCAAAAATATCTTTTAATTTAATCGTTGTGCTAAACGCTAACGTGATTATGGGTGCTCCTGCACAAGATGGTAGTTTAGACCCCGATCTCATGTGGTTTTTTATGTTTGTGGGCATCTTAGCACCAATTTTATCCTTAGCATTAGCTGGCGCAGGGGGATTTGCCGTATTTAGTGCTATTAGTAATACTTCTTCTTGGGTAAAGGACAAGATATAAACTATGACACGTTTACTGGGGACAAAAAAACGCACTGTTAATACATTAACCACATTGGCGATTACTACTTTTAGATTACATTTACTAACTTGATTTTTGCTGATATTTCAGGGCTTAACTATTCGCCAATTAAGCTTACGTAAACCTCCAAACTTTATTCAACTGGTTGATGGAAAATTAGTTAATACAGATAATCTAGCAAGGGAGCCGGAAGAAATTCGTCAGTTTGCCACTAAAACAATGACATCCATGTTTGATTGGTCTGGTAAACTACCACCACAAAATATTGAACAAGTATCCCAACCAAAATTAGATACTGGTATATTGATATCTACAAATAACGGTGGTCGTAAACGAGTTACTACTAGTAGTTGGTTAGCTAGCTTCGCCTTATCAGAAGACTTCCGTCAAGGCTTTTTAAGTACAATTGCAGAAATAACCCCACCAGAAGTATTTTATAACAAAAAAAATCAAGGAATATCAGGGAAATGAATAATTAAAATAATCCAGCCCCCCAACAAATATCGACAGGGGAATGGGGAGTTAGCATGGTTGCAGATTTAATTCAACAGAAGCGTGGGGATGAAAGAAAAGTGATTGTTCCCTTCAATAAAGACTTACTCATTCGTGCTACAGATAGCTTTGATTATTCCTTGCCAGAAAAAGCCACTAATCTACAAAAATCAATCTACAGCATCCGCACCAACAAACTAGAAATTTACGACATGCGCGACTTATGTCTAGCAGATCAATATGAAGGATTAGCTGGGAATAAATTGGGTATCTGTAAAAATAGAGTAGGTGACTTTACTAGATAATTATTTGAAATTTATAAAATATGAATTGGGAAATACTTATATGGAATTACTGAATCGGGAACCTAACAAAAAAAATATTTTACCAATGTTTGCGTTCGCAACTTTTGGAATACATACAATTACCTTGTTAATTCTCATGTTTCATGGTTCTATGTTGCAGCAACTAAGTCGCCAATTAACTCCTCGCAGTTTGGTACAACTTTTAAATGGTCAAGCAATTACAGTAGAACCTCAAAAATCAGCATCACGTAGTCCCCAAACCATACGCCGATTTGTCGGGGAAACTATGACTTTAATGTTTACTTGGTCCCAACAGCAAACTCCACAAACGGTTTGGCAAGTTAGCTCAGAATTATTATCGTCTGGATTAAGGCATAAATTCCAATCAGAAGTTATTCCTGATGACGGCAGAATAGCAAACTTTAGCAGTAGGGAAAGCGTATTATTAATTCGCAAAGTATCCCAACCAGAAATGATAGGTGAAGGGAAATGGAAAGTTGAAATCCTTGCAAACCGAGTGATATTTACTGATTTTGACAGATTGGGGCAAACTACTCCCTTTAACAAACATATTTTAGTTAGAGCAAGAGATACACCAGAAATTTCCCTACCACAGTCCCCCGTTTCTTGGAATCTAGCTGCCTATAGACTGGCTGAAGCTAGACTAGAAATTTATAATATTTGTGAGATAGATAATCAATACTGTACTGATAAGCTTTGATAGCATTTCTGCTTGATTGGTGGTAAATGGGAATGGCACAAGCAATAACGTAAGGGCACCTCGATTAATCAAGTCTTAGGTAATCTGAGGGGGTTAGAAGAACTAGAAATCGTTCCGGTTGGGCAAAAAATAGCTCAACCGGAACGATTTCTAGTTTAAATCTGGCTCAAGAGAGCCAATTTAGACACAATTATCCCACAGCTTTAGTATTTTGATTCTCCCAAAATGCATAATGTTTGAAGTTGTAGACTAAATTCTTCACTCCAATAGTCGCCTTGACTGACTGCTTACCAATGGAACGCATTAACTTGCCTCCCATTTCATTAACCGGCGTTGCTGAATCAGGGGATGATTTCACTAAATTTTCAACGATTTATCAATGGTTTCAAACGCTAATTCATCCCCTGATTCAGCAACGCCCATTAACCCAGTGACCAAAAACGTGTTCGACCTTAGCTCTGACTTGAGAACGCTCTGGATTATCTTCTTTGTGTTTTGCAGTCAATGGATGATTGCCGTAGGCTCGTTCATGAAT
>CBZS010000853.1 GCA_000613065.1 Richelia intracellularis
ATTCTATTTGTAATCCTTGCTTAACGGATTTTCTACTGGTGATTTTCCTTTTTTTTAGGGTTATATTTTATATGTTTACAGTGTAAATCTATTCTATAGAATGCTCTATGTATTCTATCAGCAGTTCATTTGTCTCTTTATATATTTAAATTTGATTTGTCTAAAATTTGTGCTCGCTAACCAAACTTTACCTATAGTTAGGAGATATTCGCATGGCTAACTTGAACTCAAATTATGCAACAAAGCAAATTTTATCTGGATATGCAGCGATAATTTTTGGTGGCTTTGGCATTCATAAATTTATTTTGGGATATACAGCAGAAGGTATATTAACTCTCATGATTTCGATAATTGGTGGTTATTTTTCCTATGGATTTACTTTTATAATTATGCAAATGATTGGTTTGATTGAAGGCATGATTTACTTGAGTAAAAATCATGAAGAGTTTATACATAACTATTTTATGCGTAAACAAGGTTGGTTCTAGAAAAAGAGTCTTCTCCAGTATTTTTTATCAGGGAATCTAAATTTCAGATAATTAATATCTATTATTGAACCGACGGTCTAGGAGATCTTATGTTAAGTAGCAAAGGGAAGTATATTTACTTATCTATTCTGGCTTTTATTAGCGGTGCTTATTTTAGTTTTATATCTAATTTACCTATCAGCAACTTTTCGCAGTGGGAAATGCTAGTGATCTCCTTACAAACAATCATCCTGGTTTATCTTATTCGCGCAAATAGGGTGGAGAAAGATATTCCTGGGGAGCACTTAAGCGAACGCTTCAGAAAATAACCCTATTCATAAAAATTAATATTTTTGACTACCTGTCTTATACTCGGATTTAGCCTAACCTCAAAATAGAGACGCTTTTAATTTGGCGTTGTTATTTCGTCATCAATCTGAACATTTTTCATGCAAATTGTCCCCAGAACCGAGGAACCTAACGATCAAATCCCCACAATGGCTACAGAAAAAATAGCCTTGGATGTTGGGGGTATGAAATGTGCTGGCTGTGTGAAGTCAGTAGAGAAGCAACTAGCTCAATACCCAGGGGTGAAGAGTGCTTGTGTGAATTTAGCCACAGAGGTTGCTGTGGTGGAATCAGGCTTGGGTGTAATTGATCCCCAAGCTCTGGCTAATCAGTTGACATCAGTGGGATTTCCTAGCCAACCACGAACCGGTGACAGCATCTGGACAGAAACCAGTAAAACCGAAGAACCCCAAAATGTGCAGTCTCCATGGCAGCAGTTAGCGATCGCAGGAATCTTATTGCTATTATCGGGGATCGGTCACTTTGCCAATTATTCCCTAGTCTTTTTGCATAGTATTTGGTTTCATTTTGGTTTAGCAACGATCACCTTATTATTTCCAGGTCGACCAATTTTGGTAGATGGTTGGTTGAGTTGGCGACGTAATACCCCCAATATGAATAGTTTAGTGGGATTGGGAACCCTCACGGCTTATACTGCAAGTTTAGTAGGACTATTCTTCCCTCAGATGGGTTGGGAATGCTTTTTTGATGAGCCAGTGATGATGTTGGGTTTTATTTTGTTGGGTAAAACCTTAGAACAACAAGCCAGGGGAAAAGCTGCTTCCGCATTTAAGCAGTTATTGGCATTACAACCCCCCGTAGCTAGATTAATTGCTGAACCCCAAACATCAAAACCTGGTACAGGAATGGTAGAAATTCCCGCTTCTCAGGTAAAGGTAGGTGAATGGTTACAAGTGTTACCAGGGGAGAAAATCCCCGTTGATGGCGAAGTGGTATCTGGGCAAACTAGCGTTGATGAGTCAATGTTAACTGGTGAATCTGTACCCATTACTAAAGAGGTGGGGGATACTGTTACCGGGGGGACAATTAATCAATCAGGAGCGATCGCAATTCAAGCCACCCGTATAGGAAAAAATACCACCTTGGCACATATTATTAGTCTGGTGGAAGCCGCTCAAACTCGCAAAGCCCCGGTGCAAAAATTAGCGGATACGGTAGCTGGTTACTTTGCCTATGCGGTAATCACAGCCTCAATTCTTACCTTTACATTCTGGTATTTTTTTGGTATTCACATTTGGCAAGATGTTACCCATTCCATAGCCATTAATACGGCTTCTATGGCTCATTTGCATCAATCGCCCTTACGAATGCCCAATCCAGAAATTGTTACTCAATATGCAGGACTACTACTTAGTTTAAAGTTAGCGATCGCAGTCATGGTTGTTGCTTGTCCTTGTGCTTTGGGACTCGCCACACCCACAGCCATTTTAGTTGGTACGGCAATGGGTGCAGAAAAGGGTTTACTGATAAAAGGTGGCGATGTATTGGAAAAAGTTCACCACCTCAGTGCAGTAGTTTTTGATAAAACCGGCACGTTGACTACTGGTAAGCCTACGGTAACTGATTGTTTACCAATGGCATTAACAGAGAATTTGAGTTCCAGAACTTTGTTGGAATTATCGGCAGCAGTAGAAACAGGTACATCCCACCCCCTAGCCAAAGCAATACAAACAGCAGCCCAGGAACAGAACTTAACTCTTCCTAATGCCACAGAATTTAACACCGTAACAGGTTTAGGTGTATCAGCCATAGTTAATGGTTCTTTGGTGTTACTAGGTAAATGGGAGTGGTTGCAAGCGCAAGGAATAACTATTCCTGAAACAGCAGAGCAACAAACTATAGACCTAGCCAAAACAGGGAAAACTGTCGTAGGAATAGCTAGAGCAGGAGAATTTGTAGGAATTATCGCCGTTAGCGATCCCTTGAGAACAGATGCCCAGAACACCATAGAAAATTTGCGGAATATGGGTTTAAGGGTAGTATTATTATCAGGCGATCGCCAAGAAGTAGCCAATGCGATCGGTAAGCAAATAGGATTAGATGGTGAAGATATAATTGCTGGTGTTCCCCCTGCGGAAAAAGCCATTACCATCGAAAAACTGCAAAAATCCTACACAGTAGCCATGGTAGGGGACGGAATTAACGATGCTCCAGCCTTGTCACAAGCAGATATTGGTATTGCATTAAAATCGGGAACGGATGTCGCCATGGAAACCGCAGAAATCATTCTGATGGGTGATCGCTTAACTGATGTAATAGCATCAATTCAGTTAAGTCGAGCTACATTTAACAAAATCCAGCTAAACCTATTTTGGGCATTTGCTTACAATATATTGGGTATTCCCTTAGCTGCGGGTATTTTATTACCAAGTATGGGTTTTGCTTTAAGTCCTGTTAGTGCTGCGGGGTTAATGGCTTTCAGTTCCGTCAGCGTTGTGACTAACTCTTTGTTATTGAGAAGGTTTAAAAAGGCTTAGTATTTAGCTTGTCCAATCAACACCTAGGCCTACAGCCATAACTAAAAATACTGCCTTTATAGCCTATGTGGGCGTTGCATAAGTGCGGGATGAATTAGCGTTTGAAACCATTGATAAATCTTTAAAAAGTTAGTGAAATCATCCCCTGATTCAGCAACCCCACTTTTCCCCTTCCCCTCACCAATATTAGTAATTTATATACCAATATCTGGTTTATGGGTAAATCTTAGCTAGAATCAGCTACAACCCAGACAGGTAGATGCTTTAGTTCTATCCATAAGATGTAATAAACCATTTCCCAGAATGGTAAAATTAGCAGTCGGAAGATGCAAGTTGCCTCAGACACTCTTGGTAGTACAAAGTAAAGCAACTTGGTTTGATCGGACAAACTGGATTAAAAAGACTGCCCCATTAAGGCTTTTGGTGAGATGACTAGGAACGGCATCGGCATTCGTACAGCACAAATGCGCCAACAACGCGCTACAGGACAAATCCATGTTTATGATGGTACAGGCAAAGGTAAGTCTCAAGCTGCCTTGGGAGTGGTGCTACGCTCAATTGGTTTAGGAATTAATACACCTAACAATGCCAATCGTGTTTTGCTACTGCGGTTCTTAAAAGGACCAGAACGAGATTATGATGAGGATGGAGCGATCGCAGCTTTACAAAGTGGTTTTCCCCATTTAATTGATCAGGTTCGCACTGGTAGGGCTGAATTTTTCGGGGCTGATGAAATTATTGTTTTTGATAGAGCAGAAGCTTCTAGGGGGTGGGATGTTGCCAAGGGAGCGATCGCTTCTGATTTATACTCGGTTGTAGTCTTAGATGAAATTAACCCCGTCCTGGATTTAGGATTACTTGATGTGAATGAGGTGGTAAAGACTCTCAAGTCTAAACCCTATGACTTAGAAATTATTGCTACCGGACGTGCTGCACCCCAACAATTACTGGATATTGCTGACTTGCATTCGGAAATGAAACCTAAACATCATGCAGGTGCAATAATTCAAGGTATTCAAGGAGTAGAAATTTATACTGGTGAGGGAAAGGGTAAATCTACTAGTGCTTTAGGTAAAGCCTTGCAAGCAATAGGTAGGGGTATCAATCAGCCTGGTTCCACTCGCGTGTTAATTATGCAGTGGTTGAAAGGAGGTAGTGGTTATACAGAAGATGCAGCGATCGCAGCTTTGCAACAATCTTACCCAGAGGTCTTAGATCATCAGCGTTGTGGTAGGGATGCCATTGTTTGGCGTAATTCTCGCCAGGAATTGGATTATGTGGAAGCCGAACGAGGTTGGGAAATTGCTAAAACAGCAATTTCGTCGGGATTGTATAAAACAATTATTTTGGACGAGCTTAATCCTACCGTTGATTTAGAATTGCTGCCAGTGGAGCCAATTGTACAAGCTTTGCTAAGTAAACGACCCCACACGGAAATTATTATTACAGGTCGTTGTCAAAACCAGCCCGAGTACTTTGATTTAGCCAGTATTCACTCCGAAGTCTATTGTCATAAACACTATGCTAACCATGGTGTAGAACTTAAACGTGGTGTGGATTTTTAATTGATGGATAAAAATTGAATAAGTGGGAGCATCTTGCTCCGTGTCTTGAAAATAGTTGACGCTAGGAACAATATTTTTTCTTAGATCAAGTTACGAAGGATCTAAAATTATGGATAACACTCAAATCCTGGATAACACTCAAATCCTGGATATCGTCACTGCAGGATTAGCGTTCGCAATTCTATTAGGTGGTTTTCTGATGATGTTTACTACTGTTTTGACAAACAGAAAAAATAGACATTAATCTCAGGGTAAGCGCATCTAATTTTATAGTGAAAATGACAGATTGTTGTACATAATTGTGAGGTATGTCTTGATTGTCAACTGCGAACGCCAAGGACCTTTGGGGGGGTACTGGAGGGACATCGGCAAAAAAAGTTGACGCAACTGGGGAACCCTTCCCTAGATTCCGTGGTGCCAGGTAGGGGCATCAAGACCTTGAGTAAGCCCAATAAACACTCATACCCCCACCTGGCACTCCCCTACGCCTCCCAATCTTCCCCAGTTGCTGGAACACTGGTGGGGCAAAAAAATGGACATTTAAGTATTAAACAAGTTAAGTAGTATGCTAAGGACGCAAAGGGTCTATCTGAACTGAACGGCTTAGTCTAATGGTATCTCTGACAAGAAGGCTTGCGCCTAGGGGTTTCAAATCTTCAACACCAAAGATTAAAAGCTCAAAACATTTGAGTATAGCCAATGCCACTGCATTGACAGAAAAAATGTCATTAGTTTTTAGTGAGATAGAAGACCCACCTGTAGAAAGAACCCGTGTCCATTTCTTAACAGATATTTTAATCATTGGAATACTATCAGTGATTGCAGGAGGTAAGGCATGGGAGGACATGGAAAATTATAGATTGAGTAAATACGACTGGTTGGAGCAATTTTTAGCTTTACCAGAGGCCATCCCAAGTGCAGATACCTTTCGACGGGTGTTTGAACCCATTAACCCAAAAGTATTTGAGGGATGCTTTCGAGGTTGGGTAGAATCAATACTTGAAGCCCCAGGAGCACAGCTAATTCCCATTGAGGGTCTTACCATCAATGGTTCCTATGATAGAGAACAGGGTAAATCAGCGTTAGATCTAGTTAGTGCATGGTCGAGTGAACATCGTCTTGTTTTAGGACAAGTAAAACAAGACGAGAAATCAATGGAATGAAATTACAGCAATCCCTGCATTATTGGAATTATTAGACATGGCTGGATGTATTATTACCATTGATGCCATGGGTACGCAAACAGCAATTCCATCCCAAATCTTGAATGCAAAAGCAGATTATGTTTTAGCACTCAAAGGTAATCATCCTAAACTTTACG
This sequence comes from Richelia intracellularis, assembly GCA_000613065.1. GTDB lineage: Bacteria > Cyanobacteriota > Cyanobacteriia > Cyanobacteriales > Nostocaceae > Richelia > Richelia intracellularis_B. Next base: position 6,200 of record CBZS010000853.1, read on the forward strand.
GACAAGTGAAAAATTGGTTTGAGCAACAGTTATATCAAGGCTTTAAAGGTATTATCCATAGTTATGATAAACGGGTAGAGAAAGGTCATCATCGTACTGAAAAACGTCAATTTTGGTGTGTTCCTATTTCTCAACAGCAAACTTTGCATAACCAAGACAATTGGGTTGGTCTTAAATGCCTTGTCATGATTGTGCGGGTACCACATCTTTGGAATCAAACAACCCGTGAAGTTCAGTTTTCTCTAACTAGTTTAAACTGTGATTCTCATAACTTAGGACAGGTGATTCGTCTTCATTGGGGTGTGGAAAATGGGTTGCATTGGAGTTTAGATGTCACTTTTTGTGAAGATGCTTGTCATGTCCGTACTGGTCATGAACCACAAAACTTAGCACTTCTGCGGCGAATAGCTCTTAATGCTTTAAACCTAGAGCAATCTTTGAAACGTAGTAATCGCCAAAAATCTAATGGAGCCGCTATGGATAATAATTATATGCTGACTGTTCTTAGTGCTTGTTTATCCCAACATTATGATGAGACCTCTCAACCCGCTTTTCAATAGAATTTGAGATGCGCTTACCCTCACATTAATGTGCATTATATAAATATGTCAATAGAGGGAAATAACCCTATTTGTAGTTGTAATTTACCGACACAATAATGCCATGGACTCTCTTACATAGCAAAATTCACCAAACCATTCGCACTCGTAATTTATTTCGTAGAAATCATAGGTTGCTAATAGCCGTTTCTGGGGGACAAGATTCCCTATGTTTAGTGAAAATACTATTAGATTTGGAACAAAAATGGGGATGGGGTTTAGGCATTGCCCATTGTGATCATCGTTGGCGTTCTGACTCTCAAGCTAATGCCCAACACGTAGAAAAATTAGCTAGAGATTGGAATATATCTTTTTATCTTTCTACAGCGAAACAAGTAGTAAAAACCGAAGCATCTGCCCGGGATTGGCGTTATCAACAACTAACTATGATCGCTCAAACACACGGGTATGACTATGTAGTTACAGGACATACAGCTAGCGATCGCTCAGAAACCCTACTTTATAATCTCATACGCGGTAGTGGTGCAGATGGGATGCAGGCCTTAACCTGGAAAAGACCCCTAACTGATCGTATTTGGCTCGCACGTCCTTTGTTAGAAACCTCCCGTTCAGCTACAGGAAAATTTTGCCAAGATCTACAATTGCCTATTTGGAAAGATAGTACCAATGAAGATGTAAAATATACTCGCAACCGCATCCGTCAAGAACTAATACCC
>CBZS010000854.1 GCA_000613065.1 Richelia intracellularis
CGATGACTAGTAATAGAGCGGAGTTAGTACGTTTTGCGATTAAGCATGGACTTGTTGAATAGAGTAAAGATTATGGCTTTTATTTAAATTCACGCAGCAAAAACTTGATAATAAGAGGTATACCAATTAATAAATTTTTGAATTCCCACATCAATGGATGTGCTGGGACGAAAGCCCACATCATTAACTAAATCATCAACATCAGCATAAGTCATGGGTACATCTCCAGGTTGCATTGGAAGTAGATTTTTTTCCGCTTTTATTCCTAGGCAATCCTCGACTACCTGAATCAAATCAATTAACTCGACTGGTTGATTATTACCAATGTTATAAATTTTGTAGGGAGCCGTACTCATGTCAGTATTAGGTTGGGGAATTTTATCAATGACGCGGACAATTCCTTCTACAACATCATCAACATAAGTAAAGTCTCGACGCATTTTCCCATAATTAAATACATCTATGGGTTCTCCTGCCAAAATTGCCTTGGTAAACTTGAAGTATGCCATGTCTGGACGGCCCCAAATACCATAAACAGTAAAGAATCTGAGTCCCGTGGTAGGTAATCCATACAAATGGCTGTAGGTATGAGCCATTAACTCATTAGCTTTTTTGCTAGCAGCGTATAAACTAATTGGATGATCTACGTTGTCATCAACAGAAAAAGGGATTTTGGTGTTTTTACCATAAACTGAACTGGAAGAAGCAAATACCAGATGTTTAACTTGCGAGTGACGACATCCCTCCAAAATATTGACAAAACCTACTAAGTTGCTATCAACGTAGGCATGGGGGTTTTGCAGAGAGTAACGCACGCCTGCTTGCGCTGCAAGGTTGACAACTACATCAAACTGTTCTTCCTTGAATAGTTGGGTTATGGCTTGACGATTTGCCAAATCTAATTTGTGGAAACTAAAACCTGATTTCCCCTCTAACTGGGCAAGACGAGCTTTTTTCAGGGAAACATCGTAATAGTCATTGAGGTTATCTAATCCAATTAAGCAATTGCCGCGTTCGAGTAAACTTTGACTAAGATGAAAACCAATAAATCCAGCCGCACCAGTAACTAAAATTTTTTGCATATCACTACAATGGGAATTACCATGAATAGATGTTGGGCATTGATGTATTAATAATAACAATCATTTTTGCTCTATTCATCGTGCTAGCACTGATGCAGCATGAGAATGTATAAGTAGACAAATGGCAATTGTTAATTGCCAACGGGTGGGACTTTTTTTTTAGTAAGACGGGGAGTGGAACTTAGACAGGTATTGGAAGAGGGGGAGGGATAGTAAAACAACGAGCTTTGAGAACTTGCTTGATCAAAGGAATACCACTAGAGTTCAAAGCTAGGTGATTGCGTTTATGTTCTTGTTGTAGATGAAACTGCCAATACTCATCTCAATCGCGACTGATGTATAAAGAACCCAGGGGTAAAACAGCCTCAGCAGCCCTCATGGTCCATCTAGCCCCAGTGATATCCATCCTGTGTTTAATCAGGTGGCGACAAGCACCCTCAATCACCCCCGTGGCCATGGGTAATCCAGCTTTTAAGTAATCGTCATATTTGAGGTATTTGGCATTGTTAAGTAAATATCTAGCACGGGTATCCACGGGTTTACCTTCTTGCGGGGTGAGTTTGAGTAAAGTCGCATTCCGGCGTATACCTGGGGCAACTGAAGTTGATTTACCTTCAAGGATAAGCTGTAAACGTTTGCTCTGCGAAGCTTCTGCCTGTGTTGAAGTCTGAGAATAAAAGACAAATGCAGCTTTCCAAAAATACTGAATCATATGGATAATATCCCTGTCTGGCATTGCTGAATCAGGGGATGATTTCACTAAATTTTCAAGGATTTCTCAATGGTTTTAAACGTTAATTCATCCCGCACTTATGTAATGCCCGCTGTCTTAGTCCATGAGACTATTGCTGTGCTGGTAGATTAAACTCCCCATCCAAAGGAAATAGCGTATTTATCTTTCTTCCTCCATAACCGATTATATTGGCGATTAGTGTGTCAAAGAATGTGATCAATTTCCGCGACAATTTTTTATTGCCTGTTCTGTTTAGTGAGTCTGTGCCTGCACACTCTCCCTCCATTTCATCTTGATTGCGTTTATGAAAATATCTTTGTTTGTAAAAACCGTCTCAATAATTGGTATCCATTATGAAGTAGCTTACTCTCTATCTGGGAGTGTTCTAACCCACAAATGCTGTCTGAGTCTAACCAACTAACTATATCTTCAAATAGTTATCGTGCTAGTGACCAAAACATACCTTTATTTGATGTAGATGTTTGCATCGGTTGTGGAAATCGTCCTGTTTTTTCACTTTTTACAAGCCAATTCCATCAAGTAAATTTTTGACTTTCAATAGTACTCTGGTTAACTTGCCATTTATTACTCTTATATCATAGTCCGTACTAGTAAAAGAGTCGCACCCAATTAATTTTTAAAATATATTAGTTTTCTACTCTATTTATTAATAATTCTGATTCTTGTCTTTTTATTTTGCTTGTAATTCCTTTGTACTTCAATTTTAAGTGCGGAATGGGGGATAATACAGTGAGAGCGGGATTATCATGATGACAGTAGTACCACATCCAAAAATCTTGATAGCAAATAAAACTGGTGATACTGTTTGACTTATTTGCGATCGGAATTATCAAATTTGGCGCAAGTCTTAGACCCATACATCTGTATATATCCAACAGAACGCAGTTGCGACCGCATATCCTAATTATTTTTGCAATGCAATTAGTCTAATTTGACTCTCTGTACTTCCCAATATCTTCATTGCAAAACAGGGGATTGTTTTGAATAAATTCACTCATCATCTGCTTACATTCATCCAAATCTCAATCAACTACCTCCACATCATGGGATTCCATAAACTCCTTGGCACCGGGGAAAGTAGCTGATTCCCCAGCAAGTACTTTTTTGATCCCAAACTGCACTACAGCTCCTGCACACATGCAACATGGCATCAGTGTGGAGTAAAGTGTTGTACCTTGGTAGTTCCCGATTCTACCAGCATTACGGAGGCAATCGATTTCCGCGTGGGTGATAGGATCTCCATATTGGACGCGCTTGTTGTGTCCTCTGCCGATAATATAGCCTTCCTTGACAAGTACGGAACCAACGGGGATAGCACCCGTTAGTCTACCTTGTTCTGGCTCTGCGAGCGCGGCTTGCATAAATTCGTCCATGTTTGATTTATCCTAACTTATGTCAAAACAACTCCTGTTAATGGATCACGACGGTGGTGTAGATGATTACCTCCCTACTATGTTACTAATGACGATGGAAAATGTGGAAATTATGGGTGTTGTCGTCACTCCAGCAGATTGTTATATCCAACCTGCTGTTGCTGCTACCCGTAAAATTTTAAACTTAATGGGGGGTTTCCATATCCCAGTGGCAGAAAGTAAAGTACGGGGTACTAATCCTTTTCCCAATCTTTATCGTCGTGATTCCTTTGTGGTAGATCATTTACCAATTTTGAATGAAAGGGATATAATTGCCACTCCTTTAGTTACAGAATCCGGTGAAAATTTTATGGTTGGGGTGTTGCAAAAAGCACTGGAACCAGTAACACTGCTGGTAACAGGACCATTAACTAATGTAGCTTTTGCCTTAGATAAAGCACCAGAAATTGAAGAGAAAATTGCCAAAATTGTTTGGATGGGTGGTGCGTTGAATGTCCCTGGCAATGTGGAGAAAAATTGGGAACCAGGACAGGATGGTTCTGCGGAATAATGGAATGTATATTGGGATCCTATTTCCGCAGCAAGGGTATGGCAAAGTATAATTGAAATTATTATATGTCCTTTGGATATTACTAATACTGTGCCTCTAACTTCCGAGTTTGTACAAAAAATTGGGCGACAAAGAAAATATCCTATTTCTGATTTAGCAGGACAGTGTTATGGCTTAGTAATTCCACAAGATTATTATGCCTGGGATGTATTAGCAACTGCTTATTTAGGTAATCCAGATGCTTTTAATTTAAAAGGATGGGAAACGGAAATTATTACCAGTGGAGTTAGTCAAGGAAATATAAAAGTAGTATCTGGTGGTAGGAAAATTTATGCTATGGATGAGGTAGATAAAAGTTGGTTTTATACTTATTTATTATAGCAATGGAAATGCGAATTAGAGCAAAAATATAACCATTTATAAAGATATTATAATACCTAACGCGATTTCTAACAGATAAGAACTATTATACGAACGCCATATTAACCCGTTCATTTACTCCCTCTTCCAGCTTTTCCATAAAGCCAGTACTGAAATTTGCCCACAAAGACAAACCAGCCATAAGCATCGATTATATTACAGCCTCTCTTCATTGTTGAGTGATGTCGAATTATTACCTTCTTCCTTCTTCTTTCTCGTGTAGCTAACTAATTAGTGACTTGCCAAATTTTAATGGTTTTGTATGAGCTTCCACTAGCAAGCTATTTCCGTTGGAAACCAACAGCAACGGAGTTAACTGCATCTGTATGTTCGATCAGAGTATGTAGTAATTTTCCTCTGGTTAATTCCCAAATTTTCACAGTTTTATCAGTACTACCACTAATAAGGATGTTTTGAGAATTATTCATAGCTACACAATTAACGGCACCTGTATGTCCTGTGATAGTTTGCACTTATTTACCAGTTTTGAGTTGCCAAATTTTAATTGGGTGCGACTCTTCTAATAGTACATATTATGATATCAGGATAAGAAATGACAAGTCAACCAAAGTAATATTGACAGCCAAAAATGTACTTGATGGAATTGGCTTGTAAAAAGTGAAAAAACAGCAACAGTTCCACTCCCTATGGAAGGGTCTACATCAGATCAAGATATGTTTTGGTCACAAGCACGAGAACTATTTGAAGAGATAGTTAGTTGGCTCGACTCAGACAGCATTTGTCGGTTAGAACACTCCCAGATAGAGAGTAAGTTACTTGAGAATGGATACGAACTATTAAGACGGTTGTTACAAACAAAGATATTTTGATAAACGCAGTCACAATAAAATAAAGGGAGAGTGTGCAGGCACAGACTCAGTAAACAGAAGACACAAGAAAAAATTGTCGCGGAAATTGACCACATTATTTGGCACAGTAATCGCCAATATAATCGGTTATGGAGGAAGAAAGATAAATACCCTATTTCCTTTGGATGGGGAGTCTAATCTACCAGCACAGCAATATTCTCTCTCATGGACTAAGACAGGGATATTATCCATGTGATTGAGTATTTGTGGAAAGCTGCATTTGTCTTTTATTCTCAGACTTCAACACAGGCAGAAGCTTGGGAGAGCAAACGTTTACAGCTTATCCTTGAAGGTAAATCAAGTTCAGTTGCCACAGCTATGCGCCAGAGTGTGTCTTTACCCAAACTCACTCCCCAATAACGTAAAACCGTGGATACCTGTGCTAGATATTTACTTAACAAAGCCAAATACCTCATACCATTATTATGTGAAGCTGCACAGAATTAATAGGGTAAAAGCCTTATATATAGGTACTCTTTCTATGGTAATCCATAAAAACCTGGTATGAAATATGACCATTACTTAAAAGCTGGATTCCCCATCCCCAGGGGGGTGATTGAGGGTGCTTGTCGATATCTGATTAATGACAGGATGGATATCACAGGGGCTAGATGGACCATGAGGGGTGCTGAGGCTGTTTTACCCCTGTGTTCTTTATACTTTAGTGGCGATTGCGATGAGTATTGGCAGTTTCATCTACAACAAGAACATAAAGGCAATCACCTGGCTTTGTACTCTAGTGGCATTCCTTTGATAAAGCAAGTTCTCAAAGCTCGTTGTTGTACTACCCCTCCAGCTTTTCCAATACCTCTCTAAGTTCCACTTCTCGTCTTACTAAAAGAGTCGGACCCATTGGGAACTCCTAGCTTTCAAATTAGCGACAAGAAATACCTTCCTGACGAGCAGCTCTTTGAACTGCGCCTGCAACAGCAGTCACTACTCGCTTATCGAAAACAGAAGGGATAATATGTTCTCTGTCTAAATCAGAGGGTTTTACTAGAGATGCGATCGCATTTGCTGCTTCTAAGTACATGGTGGCGGTAATAGTAGTCGCTCGACAATCTAATGCACCACGAAATACCCCAGGGAAGGCTAAAACATTGTTAATTTGATTGGGGTAGTCACTACGACCTGTGGCAATTATAGCAACGTCATTGTAAATTAATTCTGGTTGAATTTCAGGAATAGGATTTGCCATGGCAAAAACAATGGGATCTTTTGCCATAGATTTCACCATCTCTGGGGTAAGTATTCCCGGCGCACTCAAGCCAATAAATACGTCAGCTCCCTGCATGGCTCCAGCTAAACCACCTTGGGCTTTTACGGCAAATTGTTCCTTTTCTAAGGTCAAATTGGGACGAGTGGCAGAAATAATGCCTTGGGAGTCACACATCCAGATGGTTTCGGCTCCAGCTTTACGTAATAACCTTGCTACTGCTACACCAGCGGCTCCTGCACCGTTAATTACAATTCTGACTTGCTCAATGGATTTATGGACTAATTTCAAACCATTCAGTAGAGCTGCTAGAGTAACAATTGCTGTACCATGTTGATCGTCATGGAATACGGGAATATCTAATTCTTTTCGCAATCTGGTTTCAATCTCAAAACACCGGGGAGCAGCAATATCTTCTAAATTCACGCCCCCAAACACGGTGGCAATATTTTTCACAGTACGAACTATTTCCTCTGTATCTTGACTATCCACACAGATAGGAAAAGCATCGATGCCAGCAAACTCTTTAAATAGCATAGCTTTCCCTTCCATCACTGGTAAAGATGCTGCCGGACCTAAATTACCCAAACCCAATACTGCACTGCCATCGGTAACAATGGCGACCATATTTTGCTTAATAGTGAGATTATATACCTCCTCTGGATTTTGGGCGATAGCGCTACAAATTCTTCCTACTCCTGGAGTATAGGCCATTGCCAAATCAGAAACACTTTTGAGGGGAATACGACTGGCAACGCTGATTTTACCTCCCCGGTGTAAATTGAAGGTGCGATCATAAACATTTAATACCTTAATATAAGGCAAAGCCTTCACCGCTTGAACAATCCCCTCAGCTTGTTCCGTACTAGCAGCATCAACACTGAGATCCCGGGTGGAAATTTTCCGAGTTTGCTCAATTAAATCAATCTGTCCTAAATTACCACCACTAGATGCGATCGCATTAGTAACACTTGCCAACATACCAATGCGGTTGGGTATCTCGATACGGATTGTCAAACTGAAGCTGGGATTGGGTGTGAAGTTTGGCATGCTGGTTATGCTTTTATATGGAGTCGCTTAATTGAGAGATGTACTGAATTGGTAACACTCTCCAATTAATTTGTTTTAGCTCAAAGATTATCTTACATATAAACTGCCTCTAGTTAAAAATAGTCTTGGAAGGATCAGGAGGGAAGAAATTAGAAGATGATACAAATACCCTGAAGTTACTCTTAGTGGCAATTTCCTTTACAAATCTGGCTTCATAGAACAGAACTTGTTATTGAGTAATCTATAAAAAGCTTTATGAGCACCTCTATTAATAAAATCTTAGGTAATCTGAGGGGATTAGAAGAACTAGAAGAAAGTGAAGTTGGGCAAAAAATAGCTCAACCGGAACGATTTCTAGTTTAAATCTGGCTCAATAGAGGCAATTTAGACCCAACTATCCCACAGCTTTAGGATTTTGATTCTCCCAAAATGTATAAAGTTTGAAGTTGTAGACTAAATTCTTTACTCCAATAGTCGCCTTGACTGACTGCTTAGCAATGGAACCAATTAACTTGCCTCCCATTTCATTAACCCAGTGACCAAAAACGTGTTCAACCTCAGCTCTGAATTGAGAACACTCTCGATTATCTTCTTTGTGTTTTGCAGTCAATAGATAATTGCAGTAGGCTCGTTCATTAATGTGACTGAGGAATTGTAAATTCTGTAGAATCCATTCAATAGATTCACTACCATAGGCACTATCTGCCCAAACCTCTTCTCCCTGGTTTTGCTCATCCAACAGTGCCCCTAACACTTGGGAATCATGCACTGAGGCATCCGTGACTTGATAGGGACGAATAAAACTGTACTCCAAATCGATACTGATGTGGTTTTTATAACCAAAGGAACTCTGACCATTCTTTCTTGTCCAGGGAGCATCGGTATCCTTCTGGGACAAGCTACGAGACTTTGGCTGCCAAATTTCGCGAATTTCTCCTTGGGCAAGTTTTTGCTTCTCTTCCTTAGTCTTATGCTGCTTGGTAACTGGAATAACTGTGGCATCTACTATTTGACCCCCCTTAGCTTGATAGCCTTGGTCTCTCAGGTAGCGATGAAATTAATTGCTCAAACAGTTCTTCAATAAGACCCTGCTGCTTCAACTGCTGCCGAAATAACCAAACTGTAGTTGCATTTGGTACTGGTTCTGCTAGTCCCAAGCCCAAAAATCTCATGAACTATAGTCGGTCATTGACCTGGTACTCCAGTTATTTATCACTGATGTTGTACAGTTGTTACACCACAAGCATTTTGAACATGACTATTGCATCTATGGGCTTTCGCCCAGCATTATTTTTTCTGGCCTTGTCATGCACTTGTTCTAAAATCGGACGAAATTATGACCACGGCACCGTCTCGTCTAACTTCATCAACAGGGTAGGGTAAGCGCATCTAATTTTGTAGTGAAAATTACAGATTGTTGTACATAATTGTGAAGTATGTCTTGATTGTCAAGTGCGAACGCCAACGCCCTTTGGGGGAGTATTGGAGGGACTTCGCCAAAAAAATTGACCCAACTGGGGAACGCTTTCCTAGATTCGGTGTCCCCTAGGCCACTCAATCTTCCCCAGTTGCTGGAACACTCGTGGGGCACAAAAATGGAGATTTAAATATTAAAGAAGTTAAGTCATATGCTAAGGACCCAAAGCGTCTATGTGAACTGAACGGGTTAGTCTAATGGTATGTCTGACAAGAAGGCTTGCGCCTACGGGTTTCAAATCTTCAAAACCAAAGATTAAAACCTCAAAAAATTTGAGTATAGCCAATGCCAGTGCATTTACAGGAAAAATGTCATTAGTTTTTAGTGAGATAGAAGACCCACCTGTAGAAAGAACCCCTGTCCATTTCTTAACAGATATTTTAATCATTGGAATACTATCAGTGATTGCAGGAGGTAAGGGATGGGAGGACATGGAAAATTATGGATTGAGTAAATACCACTGGTTGGAGCTGTTTTTAGCTTTACCAGAGGGCATCCCAAGTGTAGATACCTTTGGACGGGTGTTTGAACCTATTAACCCAAAAGTATTTGAGGGATGCTTTCGACGTTGGGTAGAATCAATAGTTGAAGCCCCAGGAGCACAGGTAATTACCATTGATGGTAAGACCTTCAGACGAAGAGCCTCAAAGCTTCCTATGATAGAGAACAGGGGAAATCAGCGTTATATCTAGTTAGTGCATGATAAATCAATGGAATGAAATTACAGCAATCCCTGCATTATTGGAATTATTAGACATGGCTGGATCTATTATTACCATTGATGCCATGGGTAGGCAAACAGCAATTGCATCCCAAATCTTGAATGCAAAAGCAAATTATGTTTTAGCACTCAAAGGTAATCATCCTAGACTTTACGGACAAGTGAAAAATTGGTTTGAGCAACAGTTATCTCAAGGCTTTAAAGGTATTATCCATAGTTATGATAAACGGGTAGAGAAAGGTCATTATCGTACTGAAAAACGTCAAAATTGGTGTGTTCCTATTTCTCAACTGCAAACTTTGCATAACCAAGACAATTGGGTTGGTCTTAAATGGGTTGTCATGATTGTGCGGTTAGCACATCTTTGCAATAAAACAACCCGTGAGTGAAGTTCAGTTTTATCTAACTAGTTTAAATTCTGATCCTCGTAACTTAGGACAAGTGATTCGTCTTCATTGGGGTGTGGGAAATGGGTTGCATTGGACTTTAGAAGTCACTTTTTCTGAAGATGTTTGTGGTGTCCGTACTGGTCATGCTCCACAAAACTTAGTACTTCTGCGCCGAATAACTCTTAATGCTTTAAACCTAGAGCAATCTTTGAAACGTAGTAATCGCGAAAAATCTAATCCAGCCGCTATGGATAATAATTATATGCTGACTGTTCTTACTGCTTGTTTTCCCAACATTATTATGAGACCTCTCAACCCGCTTGTCACTAGCATTTGAGATGTGTTTACCCTGCATCAAATGGTGCTTCATTAATATAAGATGACATTCATATAAAGTACTGTAGATAAGGGTTATCTTTTATTTGTTCTACTGTTCCCCTATCCCTTATCCCCAATTTTTCTTTGATTATTAATGCACCTAATGCCATGCGAAATGACTTTGCTGGTGCCCCCATTTCTTCGAATAAATGGCTCGCATATTCATCTTCCAATTCTTGCCAGGGTATCAAATGAGCCATCATTACCCACCGATTGTCACAAGACAGCTTCCCGTCAAATAGCAGAAGGAACTTTGATGCTGAAATTTGAGTTTACTTCGATGATTAGTACTTAATGACTACTGGAACCAATATTTTTACTGGTATTGTGACCCATGGGTTTTGTGCTATTTTATCTTTTTTTCTTGCATCTAAATATATTTGTCTGGTCTGATATTCCTACAGCAACTACTTTTTCCCTTTTTCCCTTTTTTCAACAAACCGTAATTATCCCTCACGGGATCGCTAACCTTAAGCTATCATGCACTTAGATTGTTTAGGCTTTGGATAAATTGCCTAGGGATGCTACAAACTATGCTTATATAATAGGTATTTCAGTACATTGCCTTACAGCAATCCTCAAGGCTTAAAGAGTACTTCGTTTATAGTCTTTAATTTGTTGCACTATCCCTCTCTTAAAATTAATAATTAGACCATAGTTAAAATTTAGTAGGAAACATCACCGTTTATGCATTTATTGGTTACCACCCTGGCTACTTTTATCGGGATTTATAGCTCCTTGCTATTTATTCGGGTGCTTTTGAGTTGGTTCCCCAATATCAACTGGTATAACCAACCATTTGTTGCACTTAGCCAAATTACTGATCCCTATCTAAATCTCTTCCGTTCCATTATTCCCCCCTTGGGAGGTATGGATTTTTCCCCAATATTGGCTTTTATTGCTTTACAAATATTGAGAGATGTGCTATTCCAACTTTCTCGGATGTCTGTTATGTCCGGCTTCTAAGTTGGTATTGGGTAAATGACTTAAACACAACGAATTTGTAGAGATACTTCAATTAGCAGTACTACAAAGTATCTCTACAAACTCCCTTGATTTTTAATGTTCTGATTCTAAGTTTAAGTATAGTTTTTCTGGTCTAACCGATGAACTAAATCCTGCTGCCTTAAATTTTTTCAATTTTAATGGGGTTGGTTGGTTTGCGGGTACGGAAATTCTCAAATTAAAATCATGTATTCCTGGGGGAACTTCTGGAATTGAGCCTAAACGGTTCCGATTTTGCATTGCTGGATCGTTGTTAGCATCGTAAATACGTCCAAAAATATCCGCATCATAAACCGTTTGTCTGGTAGTATTTTCAGCTTTGCCGGTGACAATAAAACAGTTTGCTGGTAGGGTATTCCGACTATTGCTATTGACTAAACCCTTAGAAATTTGTAGGGGACACTCATGGTAAGAAAGGTCAAATAATCTTACCTGTGTCAATGCAATTGCCTCAGGTGTGAGTACCCAGAAGAAAACATTGAGGATAAAAGAAATAAAAATAACTAGAAGTGAAGATAAACGCATAGGAGATACCGTAAATTAATCTTAGATTACCCTGGAAATAGAAACCCATTAGGTGAATGAGAGCAATTATTCACTTACGTCTCTATAGATTTCGGGCTGAATACATATATAGCTATAGGATTAGCTTACTTCTCCCTCTCTCGTCGGGAAAGGAGTAAGGTTAATTATTTATTACCCCATGGGTTGAAACCAGAGGTGGCCTAGAGGAAGTAGGGACTCCGCGTCTACACTCAATTTAAAAATAAATACTATAAATCCAGCTTACCTTCTTCTGCACACATTTAAACATTGTCAAGTGTTTGGTAATTATTATAATAATTAAGAAACAAAAGCTTTCAACCAAGCTGTATTTTGGGATTGACCATTTTGAAATTACCAATACCGACAAAATTAAATTTTCAGTAAAGGTTTAGTTAAATCCTTCAAACACCACATAACCCTATGAATCAAGATGAGATTGAAGTAGCCTTGCAAGTAGATTTTTACCATTGCGATGCGGCTAGCTGTCCTCTCACGAATATTGAGAAATAACTACAGCGTTGCTGAATCAGGGGATGATTTAACTAAATTTTCAACGATTTCTCAATGGTTTCAAACCCTAATTCATCCCGCACTTATGCAACGCAAGAAATACTATTACAGGTAATAGAGCAAATCAAGGCTGGTCACATTAATTCTACAGATGTTTTATCAAAGGAGGTAAATTCCTTAGAATAACTGGCTCCAGAAGAATTATTTGCACTACTAAATTGTATCAGAGAACAAGAATAAATGTCTGGGTATTGGAAAGTGCAGCTACTTAATGACTGGGTACATGAAGCCTATTCTGGAAATGTGCAGTTTATCCGCGAATCTTATGGTTTACAGTGGTTAAATCGCGTTAAACCTCACCATTGGCGACATCTTACGGATGGAAGTGAACCCAAGTTAAAAATAGGCGTTCGCATTGAAATTTGCAATGCCCTACGGGAGTGGGTACAAGTTAATAGTGCTTGTGAACCACTCCGGTTCACAAGCACTGTAATTACATTTAAAACGGCTAAGACTTGGATTGTTGAAATATCTCAAACTCGAGAGTAAATAAGCTGTTTAAGTTCTTCTGCTTATCAGTATTACCAGTAGCAATGTAGTTAGAGATTGCTCCCGCTAATACTGCACAAATAGCATAGTACTTGGAGTATAAACATTCATTTATCATAAATTTACAAAATATTTAAATCAAATTTAATTCTGGAGAATAGCAAGGGAAATAACATAGTTGTATACATACTGATGTCGCATCTTTTTGTCATAATTTACACTTATGATATCTGGCATTATCTAGTACAATAACAATTTGTTTATTTAGCCCCAGATTAGCTAATTTAAATAATAACAGGCAAAGATTTTATGAATTAATATAAGTTTCGTTTGTAATTGTAATTATAATTATTTTCTTAGTAACTGTATTAACTACTCCTAAAACATTAAATCGTTTTCCACCGGAAGGTGAACAGATAAATGTTCTTGTAAAACACCATAAAAATCCTAAGTATGCTCGATGTACAAAATGGGCTGCGTCAACAAAAAAAAACTACTTTCTTTCCGCTAATAGCTTCTTCCAGTAATGGTTATAGCTTTTCTCGTCTATATTTTTCTACCTCTTCAATCTTTTCTGGCTCTACTGACTTCCCCGGCAGATACCCCACTTTTAAGGAACGCAAACCTGTTCTGAGCAGAAATTCTCTTACCTGAATTGGACTGCGCTTAATACCAGTTATTTTTTCAATAGCATCACTAGGTTATGCAATACTTGTAGCTGGATTGTTCTCAAAATATTATTTCAAAATATCACTATACTGATTTAATGCACTTGGCTGTCCTTTGTTGTGTATTTTTTTTAGGTCTTCTACTCTTCCTGATTGATATTGTTTAATGTAAACTATTAATTAATAATGTTGTTTTTTCTGTTTTACATAAACTCAAAATATTTTTATGTTTTATGACCTGATTTTTTAGATACAGTACTTCCATCTTTTTTTTTACTAATGAATGAGGACAATGATATCATGCATAATTAAGTTTATCAATGTCTTATTGGATAAAATCTATTTTTTAGATTAGACGTTACCTTGTTTATCAAGTAATATTGTTTATTAATTTATAATACTTATTCTTACCGCTATAAAAAATTCATATTTTAGCCGTTTTTAGGACAATGTTCTTCTGCCACTTTCCGGGTTTTATGAATAACAGAATAAATAAATAAAACTTTGAAAGGAAAGTGGGGCAATGGATGTAGAGTTACAAATCCTGAAAAATTTAGCAAGAGATGCTCACCCAATAATTGCCATCATAGATGAATATTGTGCAGAGAATAAGGACTTATTTAAGAAAGTAATAAATTAGAAGTGTTCCAAATATTTAGACTTAGGAATAATATCAACGATCAAAAGGAAATAATTACCAGATATAGCGAAGGTAGTAAGTATAAAATCAGCCCAGTCATTACATCATTTTCTAGCTAATTCAGATTGGTCAGTAGATGAATTAGCTAGGAAGATAAAATAAACTTAAGCGAGTATTGAATGGTCAGGCTATTACTGTAGTAATAGATAAAACCGGAAATATAAAAATGTAAAAAGACTGATTATGTAGCCAGACAATACTTAGTAAGTTTGGGAGAAATTGATAATGCAATAGTTTCACTCAATGCTTATGGCAGTCTACCATAATATAAAATTTCCATTAATGCTCAAAGTGTTTAAACCAGAAGTGACGTAAAAAGAAGGAGATAAATATAAAAGTAAAATAGAGTTAGCATCAGAAATAATTACAGATTGAATTGAAGAGAACTTTCATATCGAATTAGTACTGGCAGATAGTTTATATGGTGAAAGTAGTCAATCTCTGAGAGAACTAGATAGATCGAACGTAGCTTCTGTAGTTGCAATTAGAAGTAATCACTGAGTATTGTTGCCCTTAGGGCACAGTTTTAGAGAAAATAAGTGGTGTAAATTGGAGATAAAATTTAGTAATTAAAAATCAGAAACTAGATACATTATAGAAATAAGTTATGGGGGAAAAAGAGTCATAACTTACTGGGAAATAACTAATAACCCAGAAACGATGCCAGAAAATTCTACCTCCTTCCTAATGACGAATCTTCAAAGAAGTTTGAAAAAGACTTTAGGCAACTTCTATGGATTAATAACCTGGGTAGAATATGGGTTTAGTCCGTGTAAACAAGAATTATGTTGGACAGATTATCGGTTTACAACCTTTCAATATATTGAGAGGTGGTGGGAGATTATTTTTTGTGTTTACACGATTATTAGTTTGAACTCTCCAGCATTATTAGCCTTAAATCAATATTTTCAAGTTAAGACTAAGCAGAAAATAAATAGTCTTATTTATTTTTCTAATCATCAAAAATGGAATCATGAATGTGGATGGAAGAATGTTTTAAAGAATCTGCGTCTAATCGTCCAACCACTCTTACTATTTTGGTTGATTTATCCCTAGATTGATATTTTCCCTAATTAACAGTTTTTACTGGGGTTCAATCATTTAATTGATGTTATGAATCAATTCAAATCCTCTTATGTTTCTGGATGATTTAGCTCCTGAATTATTTGCTTACTTCGGGAAGAGACAGAAGAGGTGTAAAATAGAACTTGTTGAAAATAGAGAAGGCTGTTTTGCTAACTGTATTGTTCCTTTTCCCAATGGAATTGAATATGAGATTCAAGGGATTGATGATTGGAATCCTTACAATTGGCGTTGGTTACAAAATCAAGGCAAGTACAAATTTAAAAGTATGCCTGTAGGATCAACCTTGTCGGAGCACCTCGCTCCCAACAGCTTAGAAATGCATACTGAAAAGTAGAAGGAATTACGGATATTTCCTTATCCTTGAACTCCTAAAGTTTAACTCTATTTTCAATATACTTAGACGAAATAAATTTCAAACATTACCATGGTAATCTTAGGTCTTATTTTAATATTATTTAAGATAATCTCAGTTAACTATCATGCGTGAATCTGCCTCCATTGCTAAAGAAAGTGCGAAATCTCTCTCTCGTCTAATGCCAAGGTTAGAAGCACGCTTTGCCGAACAAGTTGATAAGGGAATGTGGCAAAGTTATGTGCAACGTCTTAATACTCATTTTCCAAGCTTGTTTCGCCGACTTTATCAGCTCTACGGAACTCAATACGATTTTTTTTACCACTTAGAAGACATACTAGCCACTGCGACTCAAATGTGGGTACAACGTTCCGATGAGTTAAAAGCACTAGATGTAATGCGAGAAGCAGATCCACAGTGGTATCAATCTCAACGTTTAGTAGGGGCAATGTGTTATGTGGATCTATTTGCAGGAAATTTGGCAGGTATCCGCAAGCGTATACCCTATTTGACAGAATTAGGTATTACTTACCTCCATCTCATGCCCCTATTTAAATGTCCAGAGGGGGATAATGATGGTGGTTATGCTGTTAGTAGCTATCGAGAAGTCAACCCCTCTCTAGGGACGATAGAAGAGCTTTATGAGTTAGCAACTGAGTTGAGACGCCATGGAATTAGTTTAGTTCTCGATTTCGTTTTTAATCACACATCCGACGAACATCAATGGGCAAAACTTGCCTTGGCAGGAGAGACCGAATGTCAAGAATATTATCGTATGTACCCTAGCCGTACACAGCCAGATGATTTTGAAAAGAATCTAACCCCAGTGTTTCCCGATGAGCATCCAGGTAGTTTTACCTATAGAAATAAAATCCGTAAATGGGTTTGGACTTCCTTTTGTAATTACCAATGGGATTTAAACTACGAAAACCCAGGGGTATTTTGTCGTATGGCTGAAGAGATGTTATTCCTGGCTAATGTGGGTGTGGAAGTATTGCGATTAGATGCAGTAGCTTTTTTGTGGAAAAAGCTGGGGACTAGTTGCCAGAATTTACCAGAAGCTCATACTATTATCCAAGCATTTAATACCCTGACAAAAATTGCTGCACCAGCAGTTATCTTTAAATCAGAAGCGATCGTTCACCCCGATGAGGTGAAAAAATATATTAGTCAAGAAGAGTGCCAACTTTCCTATAATCCTCAGTTAATGGCACTTCTATGGAATGCCTTGGCAACAAGGGAAGTTTCTATCCTACGTCATGCCATGGAAAAAAGATTTAATTTGCCCGAGGGTTGTGCCTGGGTTAACTATATTCGCTGCCATGATGATATTGGCTGGGCTTTTTCTGATGATGATGCACTGGAGTTAAAATTTGAGCCTTTTCATCATCGGCGATTTCTTACAGAATTTTATACAGGTCGTTTTCAAAGTAGTTTTGCAAAAGGTTTGCCTTTCCAAGAAAAGCCAGAAACTGGAGAAGCACGTATTTCCGGAACTACAGCTTCCCTATGTGGTTTAGAAAAGGGATTGCATGAAAATGACCCCACTGAGGTAGAATTTGCTATTCGCAGGATATTATTGCTACATGGAATTTTGCTAACGATTGGTGGTATTCCCTTAATTTATTTGGGTGATGAGCTAGGAACTCTGAATGATTATCAATATACTGACTCACCAGAAAAAGATGGTGATAGTCGTTGGGTTCACAGACCAAAATTTGACTGGGAGAAGATTGATTTGCGCTGGGATGGGGAAAATATTCCCGGTCGTATTTATCTGGGATTATTAAGGTTAATTCAGATCCGCCAACAAAATCCTGCCTTTACCCGCGCTAGTACTGATATTGTTGATTCCAATAATCAACACGTTTTCAGCTATTTTCGCCACCATGGAGATCAGAATGTCTTAGTTCTAGCTAACTTTAGCGAGCATGAACAAGAAATCATGGCTAAGCAGTTAAGGTTGTTGGGAATGCAAAAAACATTCACAGATATAGTATCTGGTAAAACTATTACAGCTACACAGAAGCTGTTGCTTGAACCCTACCAGTTTGCAATTTTATTGGGTATTCGTTGATCCCTTTCTCTGAACCCGATAGCTAAAACTAGCATCAATATCTAAATCAGTCCAATCAGTCTTTATTCTTAATCTTGAAAAGATAAAAATTTCTCAAAACTGAATGTTCATGCTAACGAGGAGGGCACGATGTTTGTGCCCTTACAAAAGACTAGCTGACTGAATCGCTTAGCTCATCTTAATTATTTCCTTTTTAATTTCTATCATGGAAATTTTCTCTACATCCCTAATTGATCTGCAAAGTAATGATTGTAACGTCTCATTGCTTCCATTTGCAGTGCAGCTGCGATCGCTAATTCTATTCCAGCTTCTGGTTGCATTTTCACAATAGGAACCATCGGATTATTTAGCCAGCCGATACCATGTATCTCATCTCCTTCTATATGGTGGTAAAAATATTCACATTTATTCTGTGCATCGGTATATAAGGGTTAGAAACTAGCAACAGCTGCACGATTGCGATGAGGGTCAAAAATTTCGGGCATTGCCAAACTGCCAATTCCCTTAAAGTAATGTTTACGACTGAAGCCAAAACAGAAGTATAAGTTATAACCTGCATCGTGTCGCCAGTCTTCCCAAATAGAGGTTGTTGGTTCCTACAAGCCAAGTTTTATGAGCATTTGTGTAAACTATTGATAATATTTTTCTGACAGATGATCACCACATTCATCCCATATATTACTTGTAATTTATGCTTTGACAGTCTCTGATAAATGAGGCTGTGCTAAAGTCAGAGTATGAAAAAAACGATAGTTTAAAGTCGCATTTGAAAGGATAAAGAGATTGAATTGTTTGATGGATGCCTGATTTTTTTTTAAGTTTAAGGTGATTTATAAGAAAGAATTTACCAATGAAAGTAAGATGTAATGTTGATGAGTAAAAAAACAGGGGCAAGTATTTTGGAGTATGCTATACCCAGCAGAGGAACCCAAATCATTAACAAGATCACAAACAAATAGAAGACTTGCGGTTGCCAGCATCAAAAATGAATGGAGTAAAACGTCGGGGCTTTCAACCTAAGATGACGTTGAAATACTGCCAAGGTAGAGCAAGGTTAGCAAAAATAGTATTCCCTT
>CBZS010000855.1 GCA_000613065.1 Richelia intracellularis
TAAGTAAATGAATTAAAACAACGAAGATTAAATAAACTTAATAGGATATTTTAAAAGTCGAAGTGAATTATAATTCATGCAAGTCGCCTGACCATGATACGTATCATTGCAATATAAATTAAAGTCTCAGAAGTTTCAGGTAGCCTTTCATAGTCCTTACTTAATCTTCTACACCAATTGAGCCACCCGAAAGTTCGTTCTACAACCCAAGGTTTTGCTAAAAGGGTAAAACCCTTCTTTTCTAAGGGTCTGAGAACCACTTCCATAATCCAACGAAAAACATCGATTATCCAGTTGGCAAAATCTTCCCCCCGATATGCTTCATCCATCCAGATAGTGTGCAGTCTTTTAACTTTATCTTTCATCTGATAAACCTGCCAGAACGTGCACGTTTAGTTTAGCCCCTGCACGTTCTGGCACTCTTGCAGAAGTAACCAAGACTCGCAAAACTAGCCCTAACAAGTCAACGGTAAGAAATCGCTTACGTCCATGTATTTGTTTTCCTGGGTCGAAACCAACATCCGTACAAATTATGGTTGCGGTTTCAACTGATTGCCTATCAAAGGCTGCTTCCCATGGACTTGGTTCTCGACTGGCTGCTACCCGAACCCATTGATATAGTTTGTCATGAACCTGAAGCCAACTACGGTCTTTGCGCCATCTTCTGAAATAGCCATAGACTGTATACCAAGGTGGTTCTCCTGGTCATGCCCGCGATCTAGATCCTTGACATAGTACGTATACAATCGCGTTTACTACTGGGTACATACATGTTGTTGTACGTGGACGACCACCTGGTTTTGCCTCTGAAAACAGCTGTGGGATTAACTCCCACTGTTCCCACGTTAAATTGCTAGGATAATTCTTAGTCATTTGCTCACGGGGTGCTGTTTTCTATAATTCTCAGCATATGCCTTGTGAGCTTTTTTATCATACCTCCCACCTTTTAAAACATCCTCTTAGCAAGTATTGAATGGTCAAGCAATTACAGTAGTAATAGATGAAACCGGAGATAGAAAAAATGGTAAAAAGACTGATTATCTAGCGAGACAATACTTAGAGGATGTTTTAAAAAGTCGAAGTGAGTTAC
>CBZS010000856.1 GCA_000613065.1 Richelia intracellularis
TTTTTTGCCTGTTTGGGTTTTATAGCCCTGAGAATAAGGGACAATATCTTCTCCAAAGGCACTCATATACTCATCGCTATCAATGATATGAGTCAATATCAGCTTCATAACCTAATGTATCTAACAAATGACTATGGGCTGTAATTTCCTCGTAGCTTTCGGGAGCTCTACCCAATAAATGTTTGAAGTTTAACTCAATAGCTCGATTGCGAGGACAATTATCAAAAAATCGATAACGATACAGTTCTGAGTAAGCAACCTGACGCACAAATTCGCGCACAGTAATGTCTCCCTGACGGAGTTGGGATTGAGCTATAACTAACCGTTCGCTTTCCATGACATAGGCATTACCGAAAACCTGTTTGTAGATGGCACGAATAGCAATATCTAAATTTTCTTCTGATGGGTTCTGCCACAAGCGGATGCGGTCTTTGTCATCAAATGAACTGACACCCAATTTTGACTCAGGATTAATTACTGGATTAACAAAACTACTAACCACTTAAAAAATCTCCCAATTAATATTTTTGAAAAAAATATTGAAAATTTATATGTTTAGGAAATGGCTTTTTTGGATGCAAAAATCGCCATTATTATCATTAAACTTTACGTTACTGATGTAAGTTAATTATTTATAACTAGTTTTTCTCTAATACAATTACCTATACCGAATTTTGATCAAACCGAGTGTGAAAACTGCCATATTTAATCCAGTATTGTTTGAGATTATGACAAGGTGTATGCAAACTTGCCTTAGCTCTATAAAGAACAACTTGGCGGTGGTTGCCCATCCAAATTTTGTCCACTGCATCAACTGAGATGAAAGCACCTCCTAAGGTGTTAATGCACTCAGAAAATCTCTCCACAGTAGCGTAGTCTACTGTCTCAAAGATAAAAAAATTACCAGAACAAATTAAATGGCGACTGCGGATCCAACATTGCATCTTTTTTTGAGCTTCTGGCGGCAACATAGCTAATAACATGGTTGCTTCCCACTCATTTTATTTTAGATTGACGATCATCCAATTTTTGCTTTTAGTATTGATGAGCGACGCCACATAGCCTTAAGGCACAAGGGAGCGCACAAGTTTAATCCAGATCTAACACCACAAGGCTTAACATAACAATTCTGTTATTTCCTACTTAATTTTGATGTAGCTCACACAGGAACTTCATCTGCAAAACTTTGTATTTTCTCAAAACATAAGGGGCCATGTTCGGAACCCCATACTTGTTTGTGGGTTTCGGGATGCATCCCTCTATCCAGACTATTCCAGGTTGTCTCTGTTATTTCTACATCACTCACCAAATATGTGGGACAACCTTGTTTTTCAATTACACAACGGTTTCCCGGTTCTACCTCTCCACGAAACATTTGTCCATCTCGTCGAAAAATCATGGAACAGTTATAACGCCGTTCAATACTGTCGTGGGTAATTGTTTTGAGAATATCTAATTCTCGAGCTGCACCTGCATAAAGTATTCCATCTTTCAAACTATAGTTTTCTATATAAATTTGGTTCTCTTGTTCTACGAACCGATGTACTCCTTGGCGATACGGAGACCATAAATCATAGTCAAAAACCTGCTCGGAATAAAAACCAATACTATTAAAAAAATCAAAGGGTAGAGGTCGGAAGAAAACGTGGATGTGAGCATACAATTGGGGATTAGCAAATGATTGTTTCTTGTTACTAAAATCTCCTGCCATCCAATGTGCCAGAGTCAGAAAATCACTGGCTTGCAACTGTTCTGTCTTGAGTGATGTTGTCATGATTTAAATCCTCATTGAATCACACAAAAAACTAGTGATTTGTTAAT
>CBZS010000857.1 GCA_000613065.1 Richelia intracellularis
ACCAAAAAGGGATTTCTCTAACAAAGAAAGTTATGAAACAAGTCGAGTCTAGATTACAGCGAAATCCACTGTTGCCCAAATGGGATATGTTCATTCAACTGCTTTAGCTAGTAATTTCTTTTTCAAAAATCACCTAATGTACTCCTTGGCGAATTCTTTCATGGGGCGGGTAGTAATGAAATTAGTCAAGTTCATCTGGTTCCCTGTGGTTTTATCTTGCTCTTGCAGTAAACGACCCTCTTTTTTGAGTCGATCCCAAAGGGCTGTGTTGGGTAAAGCCTGGAGCATACCAAACATAGCGAAAGGAATTGCTGTTGCTTCCACAAAATCAATAATGCGATCACCTGCTCCTGGTTTTTCCCCATCGAAACCCATAATAAAATCAGCCATGAATCGCAAACCAATACGGTTGATTTTCTGGACAGATTCCACCAAAGAATTACCGGTATTTTGGAACTTCTTGGTTAAAGCTACACTATCAGCATCTGGTGTTTCAATGCCTAAAAATACGCCGCTAAAATTGACAGCAATCATCAAATTCAGTATTTCGTCATCCTCTGCTAAATCCACAGAAGCTTCTGTAATCAAGCTAAAAGGATAATCATGTTTTGCCATCCAGGGGGTAATTCCCGCAGCAGAAGTTTTACATTCCGCTTGTTACCAATCAAGTTATCTTATGTCACAAATAGGAGTAGTCGTCAACCCAAATCGTAGATAACTTGCAGTTCTGCAAGAAGTTGTCCCGGTGCTTTAGTAAGGGGTTTACGTCCATAGAGCACAATCATATCGCAAAATTCGCACTGAAAGGGAGAACCACGAGAAAATTGTACCGACATATCGCTATAAGCCGTCAAATCCAGCAAATCATAGGGAGGAATTTGCGTTTGCGTCACATCCGGTTTCTCTCCATTAGCATGGAATACCCCTGAATTTTCTCCTCGTTCCGACTCTCCATTAGCACGGAATACCCCTGAAGTTGCTCCTCGTTCCAATGACTCTACAAACAAGGGTAGACTCATTTACCCTTCATCTAAAATCAGAAAATCCACCCTAGCTGATTGGGCTATATTCGGCACTGAAGTTACGTAAGCACCACCTGCAACCACCAATTTACCACGACGTTTAGCTTCACAAATAAGGTGCAGCATATCGGACTTTTGTACAATCATCCCAGATATGATAACTCAATCCGCCCATTTCCAGTCTGCTTCAGTTTCAAAACGTACATTGCGAGCTACTAAACGAAATTCCCAATTTTGCGGTAGTATTGCAGCCACAGTAATCAATCCCAGAGGAGGGAAAGTAACCTTACGGGCCATTAATTATAAAGTGCGCTCGAAAGACCAGAAGCATTTAGAAAATAGAGGATATAAAAGTAAAACTAGCATTTTATTATTCAACAATAACGCATAAGAAGAAGTTGATAATTATTGAGTCTCGATTTGTAAAATTGGTTGAGAATCTATGATCTTAATGTACCAGATGTGTTCCAAAAGCGGTTGAAGGTACCTATTTTTCGATCTTGCCATTATGGTTTTCCTACTTGGAAAATAAGAAATAGGGGAAAAATATTTTTCCTCCCCTAAAATTTCTTAACCTTTTGCCTTTAAGCTTTTCCCTTCCTTTCTTTAAGATGTATTCTTGCTTAATTGCTGAGTAATTTGTAAATTTCTTATAAGATTGTCAACAAATCCTTTAGGATTATATTTTGTCTCTCTGTTGTAATTGCACATTCAGGAGTGTGGAATGGAACTGGCTCCTACTCTGAAAAGCCAGACAATTCAGAATCGGATGCGAGAAGTGGGCATTAATCCCAATTACTGGTATCCAGTGGCTTGGGCTGACGAACTACAACCAGGTAAAATAATACCTGTAGTGATATGGCAACAAGCGGTCGCAGTTTATCGAGATCAAAACCTTCAACTTCATGCCTTAGAAGATGCTTGCCCACACAAAGGGGTAGCTCTTCATGAAGGTAAGGTACAGGACGATCATCTTGTCTGTCGTTACCATGGTTGGAAATTTAATGGTGATGGACACTGCGTACACATTCCCTACTTACCAAAAGAACAGAAGCTTCCCTGTGCCCAAGCTGTAAGCTACCCGGTACAAGAAAAATATAATATTGTTTGGGTTTTTCCTGGGGACAAAGAGCTAGCAGAGGACACTCCTTTACCAGATGTACCCGAATATGATCATCCGGATTGGTTAGCCATTCTCATTCCGGATAATTTTCAAGGTCATTTTTCCATTTGTAATGAAAATACCATGGATGTGTTCCATGGATTTTTACACCAGAATTTACAGGGCTGGTTCGATCCAGTACTACTGAATTTACGTCAAAATCAGAACTCAGTTAAAGTAGAATATCGAGTTTCCTATCAAGGTTGGATAACGAAATTTCTGGGATTGAGCGAACAAGGAAACCAAGTTACCACTCGCACCATCTGTATAAAATATGACTATCCCCATTACCAAAGCTGTTTGGACGGAGTTTCTTCCATTTATCTGATACGGCTTCCGGTAGGAATGACGGAAACAAAATCATTTTCTCTCTTATTTCTCAAAGTTGGCTTACCTAAATGGATACTAAAACAAATTAAACCGCAATTATCGCAAATGATTTGGCGTTTTTTATTTAAAAAATTTCTCGACCAAGATGTAGAAATGGTAGAAAGCGAACAGCGCACCTACCTTGCTAATCCTGGACGACGCTATGTGGAAATTAATCCGGCGATTATTGCCTTACAACGGCTCATTGTCGGGCAATATGAAGATTTTATGCAACAATCTAGAAAACTGTTAAATCATAACCATAGAAAAGGGGAACAGTCATCTGTTGTCACTAGGGGAATTTCTTCGGAGTTAACTAGTGAAAATCCATAATTGGGTAAATGAATTCATTCAGATGAGGGTTCGTTACAAACTGCTTATGCTGGGTCAAATGTGCTTTTATCAAGGTCAGAGGAGTAGACTGTGGAAGTTGTAGAAGAATACATGCAGAGACTATATGAAAGTGGTCTCTATCCAGATAAATTTGTTTGTTATGGAAAGCAGGGTAATGTAGTTGACGTCGAAGATCCTGTAAGTGGGAAACGATTAAAACTTCTGACATTTTGCACCAATGATGTTTTAGGTCTAGTCCAATCAGAAGCAGTTAGACAAGCAGCGGTTGATGCTATTGCCCAGTATGGGACTTCTAATAGTTCTTGCTCGGTTCTAAGTGGACGCATAGACTTGCATCGACAATTGGAACAGGAAATATCTGCTTTCAAGCATTTACCCCATACCCATCTATTTCTCAATGCTTGGATGGCAATGCAAGCATTGGTCGATGGTTTTTGTCATTTGGCAATTAATCTTCCTGGTTTTCAGAATACCAGAGAAACCCTGATTATGACAGATGTGTTAAATCATGGTTGTATTCTATCTGCAGTGGTAAATGCGGGTAATCGTTCCGGGAAAATGTTTAGCCAAAGTCCTGATGTGCGGGTGAAATCATATCGTCACTGCGATGTCAATGACTTTGCTCGCAAATTGCGCCGCTATGCCAAACCAGGCGATCGCATTATGGTGGTTTCTGATGCGGTATTCTCTATGGATGCGGATATTGCTCCCCTCCCAGAAATGTTGGATGTATTGGAAAACTACCCTGGTAGTGTGATTGTTATGGATGAAGCCCATGCTAGTGGGGCGATTGGAGCTACTGGGGGCGGTATCTACGAGCACTTTGGAATCACACCGCAACAAGTTTTAGATCGGGGTATGGTTCCCCTAATTATGACTACTTTTTCTAAGTTTGCTGCGTCTGCGGGAGCGGCAATTAGTAGTCATAGAAAAGAAATGATTGATTTACTTGATGTTTCACCCACTTCCATTGGTACAATTTCCCTGCCACCTCCAATCACTGCCGCAGCATTGGAAAGTATTCGTCAAGTAAGGCAGTATCCCCAGTTAGTGCAAACATTACAGGCAAATGCTCGTTACTTGCGTTCGCGCCTAATGGAGCATGATTTTGAGGTGATTGGGGAAACAAATGTTTTACCTGTAGTATTGCCTCAAGATGTCAATCCCAAAGAGTTTGCCCGTCATTTGATGGAAGAATATGGTGTGTGGGTATCAGCAATTTGGTTTATTGCTAAACCCCGTCTCCGTATTACCGCCAATGCTTTACATACCAAAGAAGAAATCGACCTATTAGTGGAAGCAATGGTAAAAACACGGGATGCTTTGTATCAACAACCAGCAGTCGTAGCCACAGCATAGGGAGAACAAGGGAGCAGGGAGCAGGGGAGATAGAACAACTCTCAAGTCTCAATATTCCCTATTCCCCCTCCCTCCTTTCTCACTTTCCGAAAAGTCTTGCAATTTCAAAATTATGCAACTCTTATGTGTCAAGTGATCGCTCAGTTATTTGTGAATATAATTTCCATAAGATGGGAAAATGACACAATTTTGATTCAAAGTGTCTCAAAAAACTGATATAAATAACCTTTAAAACTTTCTATTAATAGTAAAAAACAGAGAGTGACTGAAGATTAAAGTTATTCAGTCACTCTCCGGGATAAGCAAATAGTTCAGGAGCTAAATCATCCAGAAACATAAGAGAATTTGAATTGATTTATAGCACCAATTAAATGATTGAATACCAGTAATAACTGTGAATTAAGAAAAATATCAATCCAGGGATAAATCAAGCAAAATAGTAAGAGTGGTTGGACGATTAGACGCAGATTCTTTAAAACATTCTTCCATCCACATTCATGATTCCATTGTTGATGAGAAGAAAAATAAATATGACTATTTATTAGCCTTAAATCAGTCTTAACTTGACAAGATTCATTTAAGGCTAATAATGCTGGAGAATTCAAATTAATCATCGTGTAAACACAAAAAATAATCTCCCACACCTCTCAATATCTTGAAAGTTTGTAAACCGATAATCTGTCCAATCTAATTCTTGTTTACACTGACGAAACCCATATTTTACCCAGGTTATTAATCCATATAAGGTTATTTTTGAAAAATAAATTACCAGCAGAAGCGGTTGAATAAAGATATCCCATTTGGGCAACAGTGGATTTCGCTGTAATCTAGACTCGACTTTTTTCATAGCTTTCTTTGTTAGAGAAATCCCTTTTTGGTAAACAGTTTTACTTAAACTCAAGATAGGATATAAGCCTTTCCAAGTCATACTCGAAGCCGAGGAAAGCATGACTTCAACATCAACAAGCTTCGCCCCCCCCCCATTCCAATGCTGCTCAAGAATACCCCAACAACCCTCTATGGGATTGTATTTACTATGGTAAGGAGCATAGTAAAGCAATTGAATTGGTATATTTAGGACATCAACAAACTCAACCATCCTTTTTTTTATTGAGTTCTTAGTCCACTACTTTCCGGACCATTATCAACTTTAATTTGTATCAGTTCGGTATCCTGCTTTTGTTCTGGTGTCATTGTTTTTCACCATTGAATTAGAGTATCAACAATAAAATCCCTGGTTTTATAAGAACAACTACCAAAGTTAATATAGAATAATTGCCCACTATCTTCATAAAGAATCCCACAGGGACTATATTTTTCTGTGGATCCCATATGATGATCCTCAGCTTGATTGTCTCCTCTGGTTTTTCCACCACGAGAATAACCCCCCATAACGGTAGCTTTGCAATCCATGCTTAGTGGTTTGACTTTGAGGCTTTTTTGTTGATTGCGGCTGAAATTCTTTGATGTTGTTGAAGATATCATCTGTTTGTGCAATTTTTTTTGAGGTTTGGCTTTTACTACTTTACGAAGACCATACCCCATTCGATGCAATTGCATCGAATGGGCTAAATCCCTGTTATTTGAGTTTTTCTAGTGCGGATGTTGCTGTTAACCGGGTATAGGTTAAGGAAGTTTTAAATGTTGGGTCTTGTTGAGAATCAGATTCTGCAATTTGTCCCAGGGATAATGCCACAACAGAAGAGGTTGTTTCTCCTGGCAACGCTTTGCTGTGCTAAAGGCTGATTGTAATGCCACACAGATTATCCCTGTTCTTTTTTCCCCTAACCCTAACTCTATATTTTCTCTACCCCAACCGAATACTGTTTGTGCTAACCTTGCTCTACCTTGGCAATATTTCAACGTCATCTCAGGTTGAAAGCCCCGACGTTCTACTCCATTCATTTTTGATGCTGGCAAGCGCAAGTCTTCTATTTGTGATCTTGTTAATGATTTGGGTTCCTCTGCTGGGTCTAGCATACTCCAAAATACTTGCCCCTGTTTTTTTACTCATCAACATTACATCTTACTTTCATTGGTAAATTATTTCTAAGAAATAACCTTAACAAGACCAAATAGCTCAAATATGACGATTGTCATATTTGAGCTATTTGGTCTTGTTAAGAAAAAATCTAGCACAAGTATCCACGGGTTTACGTTCTTGGGGGGTGAGTTTGGGTAAAGTCGCACTCCGGCGCATACCTGGGGCAACTGAACTTGATTTACCTTCAAGGATCAGCTCTAAACGTTTGCTCTCCCTAGCTTCTGCCTGTGTTGAAGTCTGAGAATAAAAGACAAATGCAGCTTTCCACAAATACTCAATCACATGGATAATATACCTGCCTTAGTCCATGAGAATATTGCTGTGCTGGTAGATAAAATTCCCCATCCAAAGGAAATACCGTATTTATCTTTCTTCCTCCATAACCGATTCTATTGGCGATTACTGTGCCAAATAATCTGGTCAATTCCCACGACAATTTTTTCTTGTGTGTTCTGTTTACTAAGTCTGTGCCTGCACACTCTCCCTCTATTTCATCTTGACTGGGTTTATCAAAATATCTTTGTTTGTAATAACCGTCTCAATAGTTGGTATCCATTCTCAAGTAACTTACTGTCTATATGGGAGTGTTCTAACCCACAAATGCTGTCTGAGTCTAACCAACTAACTATCTTTTCAAATAGTTCTCGTGCTTGTGAACAAAACATACCTTGATTTGATGTAGATCCTTGCATAGGGTGTGGAACTGTTCCTGTTTTTTCACTTTTTACAAGCCAATTCCATCAAGTAGATTTTTGGCTGTAAATACTACTCTGGTTGACTTGTAATTTATTAGCCTTATATAGTAATCTGTACTAACAAAAGAGTCGCACCCAATTAAATTTGATTGAAAGATTTTGGAAATTTATTAGAAATGAATGTTTATACTCTAAGTACTATGGTAATTTTGCAGATTTTAAGGCAGCAATCTCTAATTGCATTGCTACCGCTAATACTGATAAGCAGAAGAAGTTAAACAGCTTATTGACTCTCGAGTTTCAGACATTTAAACAAGTTCAAGTTTTAGCTGTTTAAAGTATATCTAAGTCATGATGGTGAATCAAACCAGCAACTTCCAAATTCAAGAAGTTAGTACAGACAGGCAAAGGGAAGCTTTCTTGAATGTTCCTCAGAAAGTCTACCAAAATCACCAGAATTGGGTACAACCCCTACGTAGGAGTATTGTCAAACAGTTGGCACCTGATAATCCTTTTACAGGATATGGAGAACTGCAACAATTTCTTGCCGTTGATGAGGTTTCCGGAGAAACTTTAGGGCGGATTGTCGCTGCAATGAATCAACGATTGATTGAGAAAGAAGGGGAAAAAATTGGTCTATTTGGCTACTTTGAATGTACAGAAAATTTCGTAGTTGCACAGGCACTATTAGAAGCAGCTTGTCAATGGTTACGCGAACGCGGCATGATAAAAATCAGGGGACCGATTGATTTATCTACCCATAATAATTGTTTGTTTTTGGTGGATGGGTTTGATTCTTCGCCCATGATGATGATGCCTTATAACCCTGCCTATTATCCCCAGTTTATGGAAAAGGCTGGTTTGCAGAAGGCTAAGGATGCATATGCTTATGATTTTCCTCTAGATAACAGTCTCTCAGCAAAATTTGAAAAGGGTTATAAAATAGCTTGTAAATCGGGAATCACCTTCCGCCCAATCCATACTAAGGGAGAAGGATTTGAACAAGATTGTCGCAGTCTTTATCATCTATTTACCACAGCCTTTGTTAATAATTGGAGTTCTACCCCCCGTACAGAGTCAGAATTTTTAGAAGAAGCGAAGGATTTGCAGCAACTTGTGGATCCAGATGTATTCCCCATAGCGGAAGATAATGGCAAAATGATCGGCTTTTGGATGGGGTTGCCAGACTATAATATTGCCTTGAAACATGTTAACGGTAAGCTCAATTGGTTGGGCATTTTCAAATTTCTCTGGTATCGTCGTCAAATAGACCAAGGCAGAGTAATTGCGTTCGCATCCTTACCAGAGTATCGGAGGAAAATGGTTCCCCTGGGTTTAATTTACCTGGGAATGCAAGGAGGAATCCGAAAGGGTAAACCTTACAAACGGGCAGAATTATCTTGGGTGTGGGAAGATAATCATCCCTCCCGTAAATTAATTGAATCTGCTGGCGGCAAAATTTATAAGACCTATAGCATCTACGAAAAATTATTATGAAAGCTTTAGTTACAGGTACTAATGGTTTCACTGGTTCCCACTTAGTTAAAGCCTTACATAAGCGTGGCGATACGGTGGTGGGTTTGGTACGCTCTGGAAGTAACTTGGCGCGGATTGCCGATACCCCTATCCAGTTATTCTATGGAGATATTACTGACCAACAAACATTACGCCAAGCCATGGCAGATGTAGATGTAGTATTTCATACTGCGGCATATGTAGAATTGGGTCTGGTGGATGACCAGGAAATGGAGCGGGTTAATGTAGAAGGAACCCAAGCCGTATTAGAAACTGCCCAGGAAACGAATATTTCCAAGATGGTTTACTGTAGCACTATTGGAATATATGGCGATACCCAGGGGGAAGTTATCAATGAAACCTTCCACAGGACTCAGAAAGACTTTTCCTCGGCTTATGATCGCACAAAATACCAAGCTCAGAAAACAGTAGATAAGTTTGCGGCTGATGGCTTACCTGTAGTCAGCCTTATGCCGTCCGGTATCTTTGGTGCAGATGATCCTCATTTTGCCCCTGCTTTGAAATTATTCCTTAAGGGTTGGTTAAAGCTGTGGGTAGGTGGCGATCGCATGACGGGTATTGTCCATGTGGATGATTTAGTATCAGCCATGATTTTAACGGTGGAAAGGGGAAAAGTTGGAGAACATTACATCATTTCTGCGGATGAATTGCCAACCAGGGAAATGTTTACCATTATTAGTCGAGAAACAGGGGTGCCCCTTCCCGTGGAAGTACCCGAATATGCAGTGAGACTGATAGGAAATATACTTGAACCCATCGGTAGAATATTTAATTGGAATCCCCCCATTGCCAAAGAAAGGGTTCACTATCTGTATGACCGCTGCGTGCGAGTAAAGGGTAAAAAAGCGCGCGAGGAGCTAGATTGGCATCCCCGTTCGGCAAAGGAGATTTTATTAGATATTTTGGCGTTAATTCAGGTATAAGATCTTCCTCTCTACTTGTGAAGTATGAAGTGAAACAAGATTCAACGCCGATTTTTTTAAACAATCGGGGCTTATTTTTATAAATGGTAGCTTATCCTTAAACTGAAGTTACCCTTTGACGAAAAAATAAATCTATCCATAGTGAGACTTACAGAGATTTAAAGTCCAAGCTTAATGGGTACAAATCATACTAATTCCGAGTAAATCTATTGCTCTTTGTTGTATAGCTGTAGACTGAGTAATCTTCTCAAAAACTAAGGATTTACTACCAATTGTTGTAGAAATTGTATTTTTAACAATTGTAGCTAAATCATCCAATAAAGTTTGGAAGCTATGAACGGGCAAATTATCTGAGGTACGCTTTTTGTTCGCTTTATTTTTAGCTTTTTCGCTCTTTTTGGCAGGAGATACAACAGACTCTTTTCTCGCTGCTGCTGCTTCCCAATCATCTTCATCAAAAAATATTGGAGCTAATAGTTCTCGCATATGCCATTCTACATAATAATAAGACAAAATACATAGAAAGATATGGGCTTTTACACGTTCGGCTGTATAGTGGTAAATTTGACGAACTTTTAAATCAACAGTTTTATAACTACGGAAAGCTTGTTCTACTTGTGAGAGATTTTTATCGGCTTTTACCGTATCCGTAGCAGATAAAGTTTCTTCATCCAAAGATGTATTAATTTTAATATATAAACCATCCAATACTGCTTCTGCATTAATTTTTGACTGATTTCTCTGATATGAAAAACTGTTCTCTTCTATATCAATAAATTTAATGTTGAAAAACATTAAATTTATTGATAACTTTACCAACTGTTACACCAATATTATCCTCGCCTTTTAGTGGACGAGCTTTTCTCGAAGTTTCAGGGTAAGCGCATCTAATTTTGTAGTGAAAATAACAGATTGTTGTACATTCTTGTCAGGCATGTCTTGATTGTCAAGTGCGAGCGCCAACGACGGGCACTTCGTCCCTAAGCAGAGGCTACGCCAACGCCCTTTGGGGGGTACTGAAGGGGCATCGCCAAAATAAGTTGACCCAACTGGGGAACGCTTCCCTAGATTCGGTGGTGCTAGGTAGGAGGATCAAGACCTTGAGTAAGCCCAATAAAAACTCATACCTCCACCTGGGACTCCCCTATGCCACCGAATCTTCCCCAGTTGCTGGAACACTCGTGGGGCACAAAAATGGAGATTTAAGTATTAAGAAGTTAAGTAGTATGCTAAGGACGCAAAGGCTCTATCTTAACTGAACGGGTTAGTCTAATGGTATCTCTGACAAGAAGGCTTGCGCCTACTAGTTTCAAATTTTCAAAACCAAAGATTAAATGCTCAAAAAATTTGAGTATAGCCAATGCCACTACATTGATACAAAAAATGTCATTAGTTTTTACTGAGATAGAAGACCCACCTGTAGAAAGAAACCCTGTCCATTTATTAACAGATATTTTAATAATTGGAATACTATCAGTGATTGCAGGTGGTAAGGGATGGGAGGACATGGAAAATTATGGATTGAGTAAATACGACTAGTTGGAGCAGTTTTTAGCTTTACCAGAGGGCATCACAAGTGCAGATACCTTTCGACGAGTTTTTGAACCCATTAACCCAAAAGTATTTGAGAGATGCTTTCGACGTTTGGTAGAATCAATAGTTGAAACCCCAGGAGCACAGTTAATTCCCATTGAGGGTCTTACCATCAATGGTTCCTATGATAAAGAACAGGGTAAATCAGCGTTACATCTAGTTAGTGCATGGTCGAGTGAACATCATCTTGTTTTAGGACAAGTAAAACAAGACGATAAATCAATGGAATGAAATTACAGCAATCCCTGCATTCTTGGAATTATTAGACATGGCTGGATGTATTATTACCATTGATGCCATGGGTACGCAAACAGCAATTGCATCCCAAATATTGAATGCAAAAGCAGATTATGTTTTAGCACTCAAAGGTAATCATCCTAAACTTTACGGACAAGTGAAAAATTGGTTTGAGCAACAGTTATCTCAAGGCTTTAAAGGTATTATCCATAGTTATGATAAACGAGTAGAGAAAGGTCATCATCCTACTGAAAAACGTCAAATTTGGTGTGTTCCTATTTGTCAACAGCAAACTTTGCATAACCAAGACAATTGGGTTGGTCTTAAATGGGTTGTCATGGTTGTGCGGATACCACATCTTTTGAATAAAACAACCCGTGAAGTTCAGTTTTATGTAACTAGTTTAAATTGTGCTCCTCGTAACTTAGGACAAGTGATTCGTCTTCATTGGGGTGTGGAAAATGGGTTGGATTGCACTTTAGATGTCACTTTTTCTAAAGATGCTTGTGGTGTCCGTACTGGTCATGCTCCACAAAACTTAGCACTTCTGCGGCGAATAGGTCTTAATGTTTTAAACCTAGAGCAATCTTTGAAACGTAGTAATCGCCAAAAATCTAATGGAGCCCCTATGGATAATAATTATATGCTGACTGTTCTTACTGCTTGTTTATCCCAACATGATGATACCTCTCAACCCGCTTGTCAATCGAATTTGAGATGCGGTTACCCTGCTCGAAGTTGCTGCAACAATTTTATCTAATTCCTTTTCTGTTGCTTGTAATAATTATTCTCTATTTTTCTTTCTTTCTCCTGCCAATAAAGGATTTAGACAAGCTATTAATCTTTCCCCTGGATAATCTTCGCTTTTAATTGATGCTAAATTTCGTTCATCAAACAGAGCTAATTGAATAGCTGATTGTTCTACTAATTTCTTTATTTGAGGCGCTCTTAAAGGGCTAATCCAGTCTAAACCTTCTGTATCTTTTAAATTTTCTCGAATCCTTGCTTGAATAATCATTCTTATGACTTGCAAAGCAGAACCGCTGGGGGAGAGTTTCTGTTAGGAATAGGTTCTATATACATGACTACAAAAATATCATATTTATCGACTCAAAGCATTAAGAAAATATTTGATTACATGGGTATAGACTTTTTTGTGTAAAAACCCTCAAGCTTTGGAAGGTTAAAGCTTAAAGATCTGTTTAGTACATATGCTCAGTTTAGTACATATGCTCAGGGGGAACTTCAGACTAAATTTCCAGGTTATGTACCAAAAAAGCCCATTTATCTGCGACCTCTTCAATAATTTTGCTGGTAGGTTTGCCTGATCCATGTCCAGCTTTGGTTTCGGTGCGAATTAATACTGGTGCATTACCTTTGTGAGCTGCTTGCAAAGCCGCAGCAAATTTAAAACTGTGTGAGGGAACAACACGATCATCATGATCTGCTGTAGTAATCAGGGTTGCGGGGTAAGCGGTCCCTGGTTTGAGATTATGTAGGGGTGAATAGCGGTAAAGTACTTGAAAATCTTCTTTGTTGTCTGGGCAACCATATTCAGAAGTCCAAGCCCACCCAATAGTAAATTTATGAAAACGTAACATGTCCATAACACCTACAGATGCTACAGCAGCAGCAAACAAGTCTGGACGTTGAGTCATACAGGCGCCAACTAATAATCCTCCATTACTACCACCTGCGATCGCTAGTTTGCTTTTTTGGGTATATTTTTTACTAATTAACCATTCTGCCGCCGCAATAAAATCATCAAAGACGTTTTGCTTACTAGACTTGATTCCGGCTTGATGCCATTTTTTCCCATATTCTCCACCACCGCGTAAGTTGGGAACTGCATACACACCTCCCATTTCCATCCAAACCAATAAACTTACAGAAAAACTCGGGGTGAGGGAGACGTTAAAACCACCATATCCATACAAGTAGGTGGGATTATTACCATCTAGTTTTATTCCCTTTTTGTGTGTGATAAACATGGGTATTTGAGTCCCATCTTTGCTCTGGTAAAAAACCTGTTTGGTTTCGTAATCATTGGGGTTAAAGTCAACCTTTGGCGATCTAAAAACTTGGGTTTTACCTGTCACCATATCGTAGCGGTATATGGTAGTGGGTGTGGTAAAGCTGGTAAAACTATAAAAAGTTTCTTGATCATGCCGTTTACCCCTAAAACCAGCAACGGAGCCAATCCCTGCTAATTCTACTTGACGAACTAATTTACCCTTAAGGTCAAAAATTTTAATTTGACTACGAGCATCTTGCAGATAGCTGGCAACAAATTGTTTGTTAATAATACCTACACCTCTAAGGGTTTCTGTTGATTGGGAAACTATTTCCTGCCAATTTTTTACTTCTGGTTTTTGGGTGTTTATAGCGATGATTTTACCCCGTGGTGCGCCGACATCAGTACGGAAGTAGAATATATTACTATTGTTATCAATAAAACTATAATCTGCCTCAAATTTACTAATTAACTCAATAACTTTAGCGTTAGGTTGAGTTAAATCTTGGTAAAAAACTAAGTTACGACGATCAGTTCCCTGCCAGACGGAAATAATTAAGTATTTTCCATCTTCCGTAAGTTCCCCAGAAAAACCCCACTCTTTTTGGTCTGAGCGTTGGTAAATTAAAGTGTCTTGAGACTGGGCTGTACCTAGCTTATGGTAGTAAAGTTTTTGATAATAATTAACATCTTCAAATTTAGTTTCGGTATTTGGCTGATCATAACGGCTATAGAAAAAGCCCTGATTATCATTAGTCCAGGAAACACCAGAAAATTTAATCCACTTGAGATGGTCTGATAAATCTTTCCCTGTAGTGATATCTTTTATCTTCCACTCTTGCCAATCCGAGCCAGAAGTAGATATGCCGTACGCTAATAAATTACCATCTTCGCTTACGGATAGTTCCGATAGAGCAACTGTACCATCTGCAGATAATTTATTCGGATCTAGCAGGACTTTGGGCTTAGCATTCAATTTCTCTAAAGTATAGAGGACACTTTGATTTTGTAAGCCGTCATTTTTGAAATAAAAGTACTTATTGCCCTTCTTAAAAGGAATACCATATTTTTCATAATCCCAAAGCTTTGTCAATCGCTGCTTAATTTTTTCCCTGGCTGGAATTTGTGCTAAATAATTGAAAGTAACTTGGTTTTGTGCATTTACCCAAGCTTGAGTTTCCTTAGAATCCGGCTCTTCTAACCAGCGGTAAGGGTCTTTAACCACAGTACCGTGATAATCGTCAGTTTGGTCTGTTTGGCGGCTGGGAGGGTATTTCAGTGGTTTTATACCAGACATAGTGGTTGATGGGAATTTCTTCTGTACATGGGACTGAGAAGAGGAAATGTGTGGGTATAGCTTGGGAGTGTAGGCGAACGTTATTTGATCATAGGATGGGAAAAATTTGCGTTCACTATTATGACCAGTAGAAAAACGATACAATATTGACTGAGCTTTTTCACAATAGCAACAATTATACTGTTCTAAAGTTTATATTTCGGATTGTGCATCAACGTCTATGCCTGCTCTCTACAAATCTATCTGCTCCCTGTTTCCTGCCCCGTAGTAGCATAGCCTTAGTTTGGTGCTTTGTGCCTAAAATATTTCTTTCCACTGTCAACCGTCAACCGTTAACCAGTTAATTGTTCTTACATAAGATAGTGCTATTTCCCTGGTTCCTGTAATTTTATAGGATAGAAATTCTAAGCAGTGCTAAGCCCTATCCCCCAGATAGAGTTTTTTCTTTTTCACTGTCATGGAGAGAACCTTGGTAAATACACCGATTAAAACAACAAAATCACAAGAAATCTTCGCCGCAGCCCAAAACCTGATGCCAGGAGGGGTTAGTTCCCCCGTCCGAGCATTTAAATCCGTGGGTGGACAACCAATTGTCTTCGATCGTGTGAAGGGTGCTTATGTATGGGATCTAGATGGAAATCAATATATTGATTACGTAGGAACTTGGGGGCCCGCAATTTGCGGTCATGCCCACCCAGTAGTAATTACAGCACTCCATGAAGCCTTGGAAAAAGGTACGAGTTTCGGTGCACCATGTGCCTTAGAGAACGTGCTGGCAGAAATGGTGATTGCTGCTGTACCCAGTATTGAAATGGTGCGATTTGTAAACTCTGGTACCGAAGCTTGTATGGCGGTATTACGTCTGATGCGAGCTTTTACCAAACGGGAAAAAGTGATCAAATTTGAGGGCTGCTATCATGGTCACGCAGATATGTTCTTGGTCAAGGCTGG